>CANQRE010000027.1 GCA_947626175.1 uncultured Clostridia bacterium | reverse complement strand
AATCACAATCAAGCTTACGCCAACCAGAATGAACTATGTTTACAAAGGTCAGCAGTATGTTTTAAATTTGATTGACACGCCGGGACATGTGGATTTTACCTATGAAGTTTCAAGATCGCTTGCGGCATGTGAAGGAGCAATCCTTATTGTGGATGCTTCGCAAGGGGTTGAAGCGCAAACGCTTGCAAATGCCTATCTTGCAATTGATTCAAATTTGGAGATTTTGCCTGTTATAAACAAAATTGATCTTCCATCTGCAAAAGTGGAAGAAACAAAAAAGGAAATAGAGGAAGTTATTGGTCTTCCAGCCATGGACGCTCCGTGCATTTCAGCAAAAGATGGGACAAATATTGAAAGTGTGCTTGAAAAAATTGTAACAACATTTCCTTGCCCAAGCGGAGATGAAAAAAAGCCGCATAAGGGGCTTATATTTGACAGCTATTATGACAATTTTAAGGGTGCTGTTTGCCTTGTTCGAATTTTTGATGGCACAGTAAAACAAGGTGATCAAATTTTGTTTATGCAAACAGGGAAAAAATATGAGGTCACCGAAGTTGGAATTTTCACTCCAAAAATGGAAGCAACTTCATTGCTTTCTGCCGGCGAAGTTGGCTATGTTTGTGCGTCAATAAAATCGCTTTCCGATGTGCATGTTGGCGACACAATCACAAATTCCTTAGTTCCAACTCTTGCTCCTTTCCCGGGCTACAAAGAAGTGCAGCCTGTTGTTTGGTGCGGAATTTTTGCGGTTGACGGATCAAGATACAATGAGCTTAAGGAGGCACTTTTAAAGCTAAAACTCAATGACGCAAGTTTGCAGTTTTCGCCAGAAGTTTCGCAGGCTCTTGGCTTTGGATTTAGATGTGGCTTTTTGGGGCTGTTACATTTGGAAATAATCACAGAAAGGATTGAAAGAGAGTTTAATCTTGACATAATCACCACAGCGCCAAGCGTGTCTTACAAAGTTTACAAAACAAATGGCGAAGTTTTGGATATATCAAATCCAGCGTCACTGCCTTCGCCAGTTGAAATTGAAAAAATCCTTGAGCCAATGGTTCACGCAAGCATTTTCACTCCGCCAACTTATGTTGGGTCAATCATGCAGCTGTGCCAGGACAAGCGCGGAACTTACAAAAACATGACATATCTTGACTCAAGCAGGGTGAAGGTGGAATATCTTTTGCCACTTGGCGAAATTATATATGACTTTTTTGACAAACTTAAATCTGTGACAAAAGGCTATGCAAGCTTCGACTATGAAATGTCAGGTTTTTTGCAAAGTAAACTTGTGAAAGTTGACATTTTGTTAAATGGTGAAAAGTGTGACGCTTTGTCACTTATTGTGCATGAAGACAGCGCTTATTCTCGCGGCAGAGCAATTGTTGAAAAACTTAAAAAAATAATTCCGCGACAACTTTTTGAAGTTCCAATTCAAGCGGCGATAGGCAACAAAATCATTGCGCGTGAAACTATAAGTGCGTTAAGAAAAGATGTGCTTGCAAAATGTTATGGCGGGGATGTAACTCGAAAAAGAAAATTGCTTGAAAAACAAAAAGAAGGCAAAAAACGTATGCGACAAATTGGGTCGGTTGAAATTCCTTCAGAAGCGTTTTTGTCAATTCTCAAACTGGATGACGACAATGATTGAAATATATGTTCACATTCCTTTTTGCAACTCCAAATGTGTGTATTGTGCGTTTGCTTCATTTGTCTGCACAAAACAAATGCAAGAAAAATATTTTGACTTTCTTATTGATGAAATAAGCTCTTCCACATATTGCGGATGCAAAGTTTCAAGCATATATTTTGGCGGGGGAACGCCGTCTTGTGTTGACGAAAAATTTATAAAAATGACGATTGAAAAAATCAAAGAAAAGTTTGATGTTGCAAAGTCTGCGGAAATAACAATTGAGTGCAATCCTTGTTCTGTCGATTTTGAAAAACTTGCGTTTTACAAAAAACTTGGCTTCAATCGAATTTCATTTGGAGTGCAATCCTTAAACAACAAAAATCTCAAATTTTTGGGCAGGCGTCACACAAAAAAAGTTGCGTTGCAGGCAATAAAACTTGCTCAAAAAGCGGGCTTTGAAAACATTTCTGCCGACCTAATTTTGGGATTAAAAAACAGGTCAATTGTTTCGGATGCAAAAATTTTGCTTTCAAAAAATGTTAAACACATTTCCGCTTATATGCTTCAAATTGAAGATGGAACGCCACTTAAAAAACTTGTTGAAAGTGGAAAAGTGAAATTGCCTGATGAAGACAAAACTGTTGATAATTATCAAAAATTGGCAATTTTTTTGCAAAAAAAAGGCTTAAAACGCTATGAAATCTCAAATTTTGCTCTTCCGGGCTTTGAATGCAAGCACAACAAAGGCTATTGGAATGGCACGGCTTATGTTGGATTTGGACTGGGGGCGCATTCATTTGATGGAAAAAGAACTCGCGTTGCAAACGCCACAAATTTTGATGATTATTTTTTGGGCAAGCGGGAAAAAGAAGTTTTGACCAAAACTGAACGAGATGAGGAAATTGTCATGCTTGGCTTAAGATGTGATCAAGGCGTTGATATAAAAAAATTGTCTTACGACATTCAAAAAAACAAACATTTTGATGAGCTGATTAAACAAAACATTTTGATAAAAAAACAAAACAAAATTTTTCTCAATCCAAAATATTATGGGGTGTCAAATTTTGTTATAACAAATCTTATTGAAAACGCTTGATTTATTTATAAAGTTGTGCTATTATCATTTTTGTAAAGCAAATGTGCTTTACGAGGGAAGTTATGAGTTTGGAAAACAATTTGCTTTTGGCAAGGCTATATGACCTATATGGCCCGTTGCTTTCAAAAACACAGCAAAAGGTGATGGAAGATTATCTTTTCAAGGACATCACTCTTTCCGAAATTGCTGAAAATCAAAATGTTTCAAGGCAAGCGGTCAAAGATGCGGTTTCAAAAGCAGAGCAAAAGCTAAAGGGCTATGAACAAAAACTTGGACTTTTAAAAAGATTTTATGGAGAAAAATGATGGCACTTTTTTCATCGTTATCAGAAAAATTTAATCATATTTTTTCAAAGCTCACAAAGCGTGGACGGTTGACGGAGCTTGAAATCAAGGAAGCAATGAGGGAAGTTCGCATTGCGCTTCTTGAAGCAGACGTCAACTATATGGTTGCAAAGGATTTTGTGAAAAACGTTTCTGAAAAGGCTGTTGGGGATGAAGTTATGAAAAGTTTAACTCCTTCGCAACAGGTGATCAAAATCGTGCGTGATGAGCTGACAAATCTTATGAGTTCAAATTCTCAAAAATTGGTCATAGCTTCAGCTCCTCCAACAATTATCATGCTTTGCGGGCTTCAGGGAGCCGGTAAAACAACTATGTGTGCAAAACTTGCTGCATATCTCAAAAAAAGCGGCAAAAAGCCATTGCTTGTTGCTTGCGACATATATCGTCCGGCGGCAATTTCGCAGCTTCAAGTTGTTGGAAAGCAAGCAAATGTTGAAGTGTTTGAACGTGGAACTCAAGATCCTGTTAAAACCGCTTCGCAAGCTGTTGAGCATGCAAAAAAACAAGGATATGATGTTGTTATTTTGGACACTGCCGGCAGACTTCATATCAATGAAGAGCTTATGGGTGAGCTTCAAAACATCAAAGCAAAAGTTTTGCCAACTGAAATTTTGCTTGTGCTTGATTCAATGACCGGGCAGGACGCAGTGACGGTTGCGCAAGCGTTTAATAACGCTCTTGACGTTAGCGGATTTATTCTTACCAAACTTGATGGCGACACGCGAGGCGGAGCAGCCCTTTCAATCAAAGCAATCACAGGAAAGCCAATCAAATTCACTGGCGTTGGCGAAAAGATAGGCGACATCGAGCCATTTTATCCTGACAGGATTGCAAGCAGAATTTTGGGAATGGGCGATGTGCTGTCGCTGATCGAAAAAGCACAAGAAGCTGTGACCGAAGAACAAGCAAAGCAAATGGAAAAGAAGTTTAGAGAAAATTCTTTCACCTTTGACGATTATCTTGTGCAAATTGAAAACATGAAAAAAATGGGCTCAATTCAAGACATATTGAGCATGATCCCAGGGCTTGGAAACAAGCTTAAGGGCGTCAAGATTGACGAAAAGGAAATTCAAATCAACAAATACATCATTCAATCCATGACGCCTGAGGAAAGACAAAACCCTGACATTATCAAAGCCTCACGCAGACAGCGGATTGCAAATGGAAGCGGAACATCAATTCAACAGGTCAACGCTTTGTTAAAGCAATTTGCTCAATCAAAAGAAATGATGAAAATGATGAAAGGCAAACGGGGATTCAAATTCTAAGTGATATAGGATTGCAAAAGCAATTTTATATAAAAAATTTTGTAAGGAGGAAAACATGGCTGTAAAAATCAGACTCACCAGACTTGGTGACAAAAAAGCACCATTTTACAGAGTTGTTGTTGCAGATTCAAGAAGCCCAAGAGACGGAAAGTTTATTGAAGTTATTGGCACTTATGATCCACTCAAAAACCCTGCTGAAATCAAAATTGATGCAGAAAAAGCAAAAAAATGGCTTGCAAATGGCGCTCTTCCAACCGAAACAGCAAAATCTGTGCTTGTGAAGGCAAATGTTATTGAAAAAAAGTAAGGAGAAAACATGAAAGAACTTGTTGAATACATTGTTCGCAGTCTTGTTCAAGAAAAAGACAAGGTTTTGATAACCATTGAAGAGAATGATGATGAAATAAACGTGCTCGTCAAAGTTGCTGACTCGGACATGGGAAGAGTTATTGGCAAAAACGGAAAGGTGGCTGCTGCCATCCGCACAATAGCAAAATCATTTGGAAAGGGCAAAAAGAAAACCTTTGTTAAATTTGGAGAATAATGGAAAAACTTCTTGTTGCAAAAGTGCTCAAGCCTCAAGGCATAAAGGGTGAACTTAAGTGTCAGCTTTACACAGATGTGCTTCAAGCCGTCACTCAAGCAAAAAAAATGCACACCGATTCTGGCGAATGCGAAATTGAAAAAACACGAATCCATGATGGCTTTTTGTTTGTCAAATTTTTGGGTGTGAATGACCGAAACAATGCCGAAATCTTTAGGGGGCAAAATCTATATCTCCCAAAGGAAGATTTGGCAAAGCACAACAAAACAAAATTTTTGGTCGATGATTTGATTGGCATGGTTCTTTATGACAAAAATGGAAATCTGGTCGGCCAAATCGTTGATTATGAGGACTATGGAAGCGCACCGATTTTGTCCATAGACGAAAACGGACATGTGTATGAAGTGCCTTACATACAAAGCATCTTTTTTCCTCAAAATGGCACTTTGGTGGTGGAAAGAAAGGGATATGAGGCAAACAAAATATGAAAATTGACATTTTGACATTGTTTCCTGAAAGTTTTGCTCCTTTTGAGGAAAGCATAATTCAAAGGGCAAGAAAAAAAGGTGCAATTCAAATAAATGTTATTGACATTCGCACCTTTTCAAAGGACAAACACAAAAAATGTGATGACACGCCTTTTGGCGGCGGGGCGGGAATGCTTATGAGCGTTCAGCCTGTTTATGATGCCGTTGCAAGTGTGAAAAAAAAGTCTAGCAAAGTGATTTATCCTTCGCCATCCGGCCAAGTTTTTTCGTCACAAATGGCAAAAGAGCTGGCAAAGCAAAAACATCTCATTTTTATTTGCGGGCATTATGAAGGAATTGACCAAAGGCTTATTGACATTTTTGATGCTCAAGAAATTTCAATAGGTGATTATGTGCTCACAGGTGGCGAAATTCCAACAATGGCAATTGTTGACGCTCTTTCAAGGTTTGTTCCTGGGGTGATAAGCGAAGAAAGTTTGCAGGAAGAAAGTTTTTCAAACGGACTTTTGGAACATCCACAATACACAAGGCCTCGTGTTTTCCAAGGAAGAGAGGTGCCAAAGGTGCTTTTAAGCGGAAATCATCAAAAAATAAAGGAGTTTCAACTGCAAGAATCGCTTAAAAAAACAAAAAAAGTTCGACCTGATCTTTTAAAAGGAGAAAAATAGTGAAAATAAACTGGTTTCCTGGCCATATGAAAAAGGCTCTTGATGAAATGAGACAAGAGCTTGTGAAAGCGGACGTGATTTTGTATGTCCTTGATTCTAGAGCGCCAAAAAGTTGCCTTAATCCCGAGCTTGAAAAGCTTGCTGAAGGAAAACCAGTTTTATATGTTCTTAACAAAATTGACCTGACCGACTTTAACAAGCTTGAAAACATCAAACAGGATTTCAGGAGCGAAAACACCGATTATGTTGAAATGAACTCAAAACAAAGCGGATTTAGCAGCGTTATATGCACAAAAATAAAGTCGCTTTGCAGAGCAAAACTCAAAAAATACAGTGACAAAGGCATCAAAATCACATTGCGGGCGATGGTTGTTGGAGTTCCAAATTGTGGCAAAAGCACACTTGTGAACAATCTTTGCAAAAAAGCCAAAGCCGTGACTGGCGACAGGCCGGGCGTTACAAAAGGCAAACAATGGTTCCGAATTGGAAGCGGGGTTGAAGTTTGTGACACACCAGGCACACTGTATCCTGACCTAAAAGATCAAGAAAAGGCCAAAAGCCTTGCATTTATTGGTAGCATAAGGGATGAAATATTTGATGAAGTTGAAGTGGCAAATGAGCTTATAAAACGCATTGAAAAACTTTATCCTGGAACGATTGAAGAAAGATATAAGCAAGCAAAAAATCTTGAAGAAATTTGCAAAATCAGGGCATTGCTGCTTCCAGGCGGCGAACTTGACATTTCAAGGGCTGCAAAAACAGTGATAACTGATTTTCGAAGTGGCAAACTTGGCAAAATTATGATAGAGGACAAAATTTGAAAGAGTTAAACAAAATCAAGGGCGATGAAGGCGAACTTCAAGCCCGAAATTTTTTAAAAAAGAAAGGCTACAAAATTTTGGGGACAAACGTCAAAAACAATGTTGGCGAAATTGATATTGTTGCAAAGCACAAAAAAACAATTGTGTTTGTTGAAGTCAAAATGCGCCAAACAAGCCAATTTGGTCTGCCGCGAGAAGCTGTGACCGAACGAAAACAAGCAAAAATTCGTGGAGCGGCGCAGTTATATCTGATGCAAAACAATTTGCTTGGCAGTGCAATTAGATTTGATGTTGTGGACATTTTGGATGGGGAGATAAGCCATATTGAAGGGGCTTTTGATTTTTGATATTGACAAAAGCTGCCATGTGTGATACAATATGACCAAGGAGAACGATCATGGCAAAGAAAGTTGGTGTTGGCGAAGGAAGAGTGAAACAAGCCATAGGAAAAGTTTTAAAACCTTTGGGAATAACACTTGGCGTTGTGCTTGGGGTTGGACTTGCAGCAGTTGCAACCTTTCTTGGTGTGTATACATCAAGCAAAACAAAGGATGTGCATGCTGACAGAACTGAACTTTCACAGGGCAAGGACAATATTGATCCATCTGATGAACAATATGAAGAGGAATACAATCCAAATGGCGATGATCAAGTTGACATTGCAGGCGAAGGGAATTTGAACGATCCAAATCAAGATCCAAATTGGGGAAGCCTTCCAGATGGTCGCGATCCAATTGAAAACACTCTTAACGATTTGTTTGAAGGATACAACATAACATTATAAATTTTGCAAAAATCGGTTGAAGCCGATTTTTTTGTTGAAAAAATATTGTAAAATCACTTGAAAATAAAATTTGTTTATGATATTATATTTAAGACTTCGGGTGGTCCGCTTGAGAAAGACTCAATGAACACTTTGTCAAAAATCTGAAAAAAGGAGACAAGTCAATGGCAAACGTAATCGACCAAATTGAAAAAGAAAACATGAAACAAACAGTTCCTGTTTTCAATGTCGGCGACACAGTGAAAGTTGGTGTTCGAATCAAGGAAGGCGACAAGGAAAGAATCCAAGGCTTTGAAGGAGTTGTGATTGCAAAACGCAATGGCGGAATCAGAGAAACATTCACAGTCAGAAAAATTTCAAACGGCGTTGGAGTTGAAAGAACATTCCCATTGCATTCACCACTTGTTGCTGGTGTTGAAGTAACAAGAAAAGGAAATCCAAGAAGAGCAAAACTTTACTATGTTCGAGCTCTCACTGGAAAAGCTGCAAAAATCAAAGCAAGCGAAAACTAAAACAAAAAAACTCGCAAAACAAGCGAGTTTTTTTTATTTGTGCAAAAGTATTTGCAAGAAATTTTTTGCTTTGTTATACTAGGCGTGTAAGTTTTAGGAGAGAAAAATGCTTTCAAAAATTCATAGCTTTGGGCTTTTTGGAATTGAGGGATTTGATGTTGAAGTGGAAGTGGACATAACAAATGGCCTTCCGCATTTTGACATTGTTGGACTTGCTGACACCGCAATCAAGGAAGCAAAGGAAAGGGTTCGCTCGGCAATTCGTAACTCGGGCTACAACTATCCGGTCAAAAGGATCACCGTCAACTTGGCGCCTGCAGACATCAAAAAGGAAGGACCGCTATATGACCTTGCAATTGCAATTGGAATTTTGTGTGCGGACGGAGCAAACAACATAAAAGGCCTTTCAAGCGTGAAGGCACGTCAATATGTGATTGTGGGCGAAGTTTCGCTCAACGGCGAAGTGCGTCCAATTCGGGGACTATTGCCGATTATTATTTCAGCTCGCAAGGAAGGCAAGAAAAACTTTATTGTTCCTAAGGCAAACATGAATGAAGCAAGTTACATTGAAGGAATCAATGTTTATCCAGTTTCGTCCTTAAAGGAAGCGGTTGACTTTATCGCTGGCGAAAAACAAATTTTGCCTGTGGAAGCAAAAAGTTTTCAAAATGAAACAGATGTGGGCGGAGAAGCACTTGATTTTAAATATGTCAAAGGGCAGGCAAGGGCAAAAAGAGCGCTTGAAATTGCTGCGGCTGGGGGACATAACGTGCTTATGATTGGCCCGCCAGGAAGTGGAAAAAGCATGCTTGCAAAATGTTTTCCATCAATTTTGCCTGACATGACAAAGGAAGAAGCGCTTGAAGTGACAAAAATTCATTCAATTGCCGGCGAACTTGATTATTCAAAAGGCATTGTTTCATCACGCCCATTCAGAACTCCGCATCATTCAACAACAGTTGTAACCTTAACGGGCGGAGGCATTCACAGCAAGCCTGGCGAAGTTTCGCTTGCTCACAACGGCGTGCTGTATTTGGACGAAATGCCTGAATATTCGCGTCAGTGTTTGGAAACGCTTCGCCAGCCACTTGAAGACGGAAAAATCACAGTTGCAAGAAATGCTCTCACAATAACATATCCGGCAAACTTTATGCTTATTGCATCAATGAATCCATGCCCATGCGGCTTTTATGGCTCAAAGGACAGGGAATGCAAATGCACGCCGGGGCAAATACATAAATATCTTTCAAAAATTTCTGGACCAATTTTGGACAGAATTGACATTCATGTTGAAGTTGACAATGTCACATTTGACGCAATTCGAGATGAGTCGCAGGAAGAAAGCAGCGAGCAAATCAAACAGCGAGTTGACAAAGCCCGAAAAATTCAGCTGGAAAGATTTAAGGGCTTGAAAAACTTTTCAAATGCAAAAATGAGCGTTCCTGCAACAAAAAAATATTGCAAGCTTAGCCAAGACTGTGAAAGCCTTCTTAGAATGGCGTTTGAAAATCTCAAACTCTCTGCAAGAGCGCACGACAGAATTTTGAAAGTTGCCCGCACAATTGCGGATATTGAAGGCAAGGAAGAAATTTTGCCAGAACACATTGCTGAAGCAATTGGCTATCGCTCTTTGGATAGAAAATATTTGTAAGGATCAAAAATGAACAAAAATGAATTCATACGTTTTTTGTCAGCCTTTGAAATTTCATATGGAAAAATTGGCAAAATTTTGGATGCAATGAATGGCGAATATAGCTTTGAAAAGTTTTGTTTTTCGGATGAAATCGAAAACATACTTGGTCAAGATTATTCTTCAATTGCAAAAAAAGCAAATTTAGCATTTTTTTCAAAATATTTGTCACGGCTGCAGGAAAAAGGCATTTCATTGTTAACTTGCGAGGATGAACTTTATCCAGAAAAGTTAAACAAACTTGAAAACAAGCCATATTATTTGTTTTATAAGGGCGATATATCGCTGCTTTCTCAAAAAATTGTTGCAATTGTTGGCACCAGGTCGCCTAGCAGTTATGGCACAATTGTGACTCAGCGCATTGCCAGCTCTCTTGCAAGAGCAGGAGCTGTGATTGTCAGCGGC
>CANQRE010000026.1 GCA_947626175.1 uncultured Clostridia bacterium | reverse complement strand
TTTGACTGGTCTTCTGCTTTTGCAAGGTTAATACCAAGAACAATTGCGTAAATCATGCCGGCTGCAGCAGTAAGTGCCATTAAAGCATACAAAATAGGGCCAAGGTAATCAAACAGTTGAACTACCCAGTCAAATCCTGCATAAACTTTTTTTCCATCGCCGCCTTGGTCGGTTGGAATAAGAAAGCTATCTTTCCAACTTCCGAGCATCGACATAAATCCGAAAATTTTGTTTAATAACATAAGAAACCTCCATTCTGCGGGCCCTTAGACCCTTCCTTCCTTACCTTCCTCTCTCTTCCAGCCCCTTTTTCTTATATTTTTTGATTGGGTAAGGAGTTTTTTTTAATATTTGTAAAAAACAATTTTCTATGCGAAATTATTTATTTACAAGTTCATATTATCACAAAAAAATTTATTCACCAAATGTTTTTACATATTTTTTTAAAAAAATTCAAAAAATTTTTTTCTTCTTTTTTTATCGCCAACAAAATTGTTTATTTTTGCGCAGCGTCTTCCATTTGTTGCTCAGATATTTTTTCTTCTTTTTTTGATTTTTTTGGAGTTTTTTGAACATTTTTTGGAGCGCTTTTTGGTCGAAGCAGGCGCTGAGCAATTTCAAAGCGGCTTTCTTCATACATCAAAAGCTCTTTGCATCGGCGTTCGATTGCGTCCAAAACCTCTTCAGCTTCCTTTTTGTCATTTGGATCGCCTGACAATGTGACCGTTGCTCCTTTGGTTTTGACCTTTCGTCCGCCAACCAGGTCGCGATAGCGTGCTTTTTCAAAAACGATTTGTCCTTTTGCGCCTGTTCCGCTTGTCAGGATGTAAGCATTGCCTTTTACTTTGATTTCATAGATTGGGATCACTTGTTTGACAACTTCAACAAGGTCAATCGTAAAAATGTTGGCAAAAGCATCATTTATGGCCTTTGCAATTTGAAGGGGATAATCTTTTGGCGACTCCTGTTTTTTGCACTTTGCGAGATACAATTTTTCACTTGGTTTGCGCAGCTGCGAAGGAAGATATGAAATTTTGCGCACTTTGAAATATATTTCGCCGTCATATTGTTTGCTTAAAACAATTCCGGCACTTGAAAGCAGGTGATTTGGCGTGTCATAAATAATTTCCCAGCCATCGATTTTTCTGTCAAAATATATTCGATAAAATCCAAGCGCTCTGTCCAGCTTGTCCAATATAAAGTTTTCCCCATTTCGCACCATGGCGTAATGCACTTTGATTGATGGATATGTTTGTGTTTGCACCTTGATTTCTCCTTTTCTAAATTTTAGCACATTCGCCAAAAAAAATGCAAATGTTTGAAAGGTGACAATTGTGGTTATAATTTGCCATGGAGGAAAAATTATGGAATTTTCAGAAAGTGTCACAAAAGAAAATCTCGCTCGGGCTTTTGCGGCAGAATGTCAAGCAGGGGCGAGATATCAATTTATGGCAAAGGATGCCAAGCAAAATGGGTTTAACTACATTGCAACAATATTAAAGCAGCTTGCAAAAAACGAAATGGCGCATGCAAAAACTTTTTATGAGTATGTGATAAACAACCTTAAAAGCAAAAATGGAAATGTGAACATTGACGCCGGCTATCCGTTTAAGCAATCGGAGCTTGGCACTTCGCTTGCGGAATCGGCGCAGATTGAGGAATATGAAGCCACAAACATTTATCCTTCCTTTGCAAAGGTTGCAAAGGATGAAGGGTTTTTGGACATTTACAAATCTTTTTTGCTTGTGGCGGACGTTGAAAAAATCCACGCTCAAAAACTAAGTTCACTCGCCCAAATGTTTTCAAAAAAAGCGCTATATAAAAGTGCGGAAGCAAAACAGTTTGTTTGCTCAAATTGCGGCCACTCCGAAAACAAAAAAGCCGCATGGAACACTTGTCCGCTTTGCGGCTATCCACAGGGCTATGTTGTGATTGACCTTCAGCAGTGATTGCACATTTGCAACACTTGCCCCTTAACGGGTGACTTAAGAGGCTCAAAAAATCACTTAAACAAAATCATGGCAGCAAAGCCATGGAGAAATAAAAAAACTCCTTTGCGGAGTTTTTTTAATTGAAGATTTCTTTGAAACTGTTTCCGAATTTGAAAGATGGAACTTTTGAGGCTTTGATTTTAACCTTTTGTTTTGTCATTGGGTTAATGCCAGTTCTTGCAGCTTTTGTTTTGATTTCATAAGATCCAAAACCAGCAATTGCAATTTTGTCTCCCTTTTTGAGTGTGTCAACGATTGTTGCCACCATAGCTTCAAAAGCAATTCCAGCATCTTTTTGTGTGAAATTTGCTTTTTCTGCAAAAGCTTTGATAAATTCAGATTTGTTCATAATATTCTCCCTTTTTTGAATTTAAGCATTTTTTATGCTAGAAAAAGTGTAGCATAAAATTTGATTTTAACAAAACGTTTTTAACCTATTTTTTGGAATTTTAAACAAATAACACAAAAAAATGCCTTAAATTTAGGCACTTTTTTTATGATCGGGTGAAGAATGCGGTCAGTTTTTGCCAGTAAAAGGACAAAATCGCTTTGATTTTGATGCCAAGCACATTTGCCCCCGGCTTGTTTGCGTCTGGCAATATTATTTCCGCCACGCCTTGCACTTTTGAAAGTTTTGCGGTTCCACGCTCTCTTGCATCAGATGAAACAGCGCGGTTGTCGCCAAGATAAAATATTTCACGCATCGGAACTTGGAAATATTTTATTCCTCCAGCTTCCATGATTTGATATTTGCTTGATCTTGACAAAAAGGTGTTGTAAAACTTGCTTTCATATTTCACCCCGCCGTCAAGAGTGTAGGACACATACATTGCCCAGTCTTGTTCGCTTTTGACATACGGCTCATCAAGCGGAACAGGCTCATTTGTGAGCTCGTCATATTTGTAAACGTGATAATAATCATCTTCGCCCTGCATGATTGTGATATAATCTCCGCCAAAGCCAAGGGCACGTTTGATCAGATATATGTCGTCATCGTTATTTTTGCTTTCAATGATGACGATGTCAAACATTTCAGGATCTTTTGAGTGGTTGACATACACCATGTCATCGCCATCAGTTCGATTTTGTGCTTCAGGGTTAAGGGTGTTTTGCATGCTTGTGCCTTCAACTCTGGAAATGCCATAGGTGGACTTGAAATATATAAACCAGCTTATATATGCGGCAAACAGCAAAAAGTAAATGAGAAAAAGGATGAACACAACACGCGGAAATTTTTTAACTTGGCGATCTATGTATTCTTTTTGCCTGTCTGTTGTTTGTTTTCTCCTAATTTTGAACATCTTCCTTCCTTATTGAAAATCTGCAGCCGCAGTAGTTTTGCCTGTAAAGCCCAAATTGTTGCGAAAGCTTTATGCTTTTCAAATATCCATCCTTCTTTTTAAAGTTTTCATCCAAAAAGGGGATGCCCTGCTCTTTTGCAATTTTTTGGCCGATTGCATTTATCACTTGCGAGTTTTTGTGTGGGCTAACAGTCAGTGTTGTGGCAAAAACGTCAAATCCATTTTGTTTTGCAACCTTTGCAGTTTGCCTTAGGCGCATTTCAAAACAAAGTGAGCATCTTTCGCCGCCTTCCTTGTCACATTCATGACCCTTGACCAGCGAAAGGAACGCATTTTCGTTTTTGTCGTCTTCAATGACTTTGACTCCCACAATTTTAGCATATCGCTCTTGCTCCTGCAAACGTTTTTGATATTCTTTTTCTGGAAAAATTGCAGGATTAAAATAGAAAATTGTCAAATCATAGTCATCCTTAAGGCAATTTATCACATGCGTTGAACATGGACCGCAACAACTGTGAAGCAAAAGTTTTTTCATTTTGCCCCCTTTAAGAGCGAAATCACTTCTCCAATCACAGGATTTTTTGTGCGATATTCCTCAAAAGTTTTTCCGGGATATGTAAGAGATGTGACAAAACTGAAAATTTTTTCCTTTTCCATAAAAAACTGCATGCTCAAATTTCCGTTTTCGCCTTCTATTATATATATAGGATAAGTAATATCTTTTATTTTTAAATTAAATTTTTTCTTAAGCCTTAAAGAAGGCGTGATTTTTTTGTAATCGGAAATCATCATGTCAAATGTTTTGAGCTTTAAGCCCTTTTCAGCTTCAAAAATTGAAACAACAAATCCTTTTGCCGTTAAAACATTGGCAACAAACAAAAGGCCTTGGTCATTTTTAAGGTCATATTTTTCATCTAAAACCTTCCATCCAAAGGGAAGGGGAAACGGGAAAAGTTTGTTTTCTTTCATAGACTCAAGTTTAGCATTCCAGCAAAAAAAAGTCAATCACAAATATTCAACAGCATACATCATCACATCGTTTACAGATTTTTCCTGCAGTGAATATAAAAGGATCTTTCCATCACGCCGATAGCTCACAAGCCCTTGGTCTTTCAAAATTTTGAGTTGATGGGAAACTGTTGTTTGATTTATGCCCAAAAGCGAAGATATGTCGCCAACGCACATGTCGCAAAGCGACAGGCAAGAAATAATTTTAAGGCGTGTGAAATCAGAAAAATTTTGAAAATAATTTGCAAGCTTGTTTAGTTCGCTGTCGCACGGCAAAAATCCCAAAATTTCATTTTTTCTTCTTTCACTAAGCAAAATGTAATCTCCCATTTTTTCTCCCTTTTTTGTGTCAATTGTTTTTCAGCCGTCATATATAAGTTGCGAGCATAATTATTAAACAACACAAAGGGCAAAACGGCAAAAGTGATTTTTGTTTTTTTTAAAACATTTTTGCCTTAAAAAGCAAAATTTTGCAGAAAAGGAGGGTTTGAATGAATTCACAAGACATTTTGCTGGTGTTACTTTTGGCAAGCACAGCTTCCTCGGGCGACACAAATCTGTTCACCAATGCCAATTTTCTGATTTTGTTGCTTCTCATTTTGTCAGGCAACAACAACGGAAATTATTGGGGATGCCAAAACACTTGTGCGGGTTGTTCGGGTCGACTTTTCTAACAACAAAAAAAAGAACGCTTGTTTAGGCGTTCTTTTTTAATTTTTCAAAATTATTTGGCTTCCTTTTTGGCTCTTGGCTTTCTTTCCGCTTTTGCTTCAACTGGCTTTGCCTGCTTGATTTCTTGCTTTTTTGAGCCTTTCATTTCTTCAAGGATTTGGGCAAGCAATTCTTCAGTTGTTGGTTTTGGTGGAACTGGAGCTGGAACTTTGCTTTCGCGAAGAGCTTTTGTTGCCTGCAAAACAGCTTTGTGGTCTTTCATATTAACGCCTTGAGCAGCAAGTTCTTTTCTTTCAGCGCGTGTTGGCTTTGCAGCCATAGTTTTTTTGAAAAGTCCACTTGCGTTCATTGCAACTTTCAAAATGATGAACAGTGTCATTGCAATGATAAGGAAATTGAGAATTGCAGTGATGAAAGCACCCCAATCAATATAAATTGAGTTTGCAAGATCCACAACTGTTTCGCCGGCTGCGTTTTCAGTCATGGCCTTTTTCAAAAATGTGTATGCTGAGTCAAGCCCTGTTCCTCCGCCAATAAGCGAAAGTATGTAGTTGACAATTGGCATGATGATTTTGTTTGTGAACGCTGTCACAATGGCACTGAAGGCAGAGCCGATGATAACGCCGACTGCCATGTCAAGAATATTTCCGCGGCTTATGAATGCTTTAAAATCTTTAAAAAACTTTTTCATAAAAATATTAACCTCCAAAAGCTATAATAGCACATTGAAAAAGATTTGTCATTTTTTTTGATATCATTTTCTGATTTGACATAATTTTTTGTTTTTGATACTATAAAAATATCAAACAAACAGGGGGTAAAAAAATGAGTTTGTTATTGGATGGACTTAATGATTTGTCCAAACTTATGTTCTCACTTGTGATTGTTTCACTTGTGATTGGCGCAATTGTTTTGGCAGCCGTGATATTTGCAAATGTTACAAAATTGATTTTGTTTTTCAGATATCACAAATATAACAAGCAGCAATCGTCTTCAGGACTGACTGCAGCCGAAGCCGCACGTTCATTTTTGGACAGCAACGGACTTCAAGATGTCAAAGTTAAAAAACTTGGATTTTTCAGGGCTTTGTTTTATGGAAATCATTACGATATTTTTTCAAAAACGGTGTATCTTCGCCGCTCAATCATCAATTCAAAAAGCGTGACGGCTGTTGGCTTGGCGCTTCAAAAAGTTGGACTTGCTCTTCAACACAAGGAAGGCGGAGCAAAATTTAAGACCAAAGCAGTTCTTGGGCAATTGGCTGTGTTTGGCCCAGTGATTTTCTTGCCAATTGCTGCTGTTGGATTGATTTTGGATGCGTTTTTGTTTGACTTCACAGGAGTGGCATCAATCGTTGGCATTGTGATTGGATTTGTTTTCTATTTTGTTGCAACAATATTCACACTCTTAAATGTCAGCGTTGAAAAACGTGCAAACAATCAAGCTTTGTTGATGCTTGAAAAAAGCGGTTTGTTTGACGAAACTGATTTGGCGGGCATAAGAGATGTGTTCAAATCTTACATTTTGTCATATATTGCCGATGCAATTTTGGCAGTTTTGAAACTGTTGCAATATTTGTTCAAAATAATCGGCGTCGTCTTTAAAGGCGTGAATAAAAAATAAAAATAAAAAGCTCGGAATCATCCGAGTTTTTTTAATTTATGTTATACATTCCCACCAGCACTGAAGGAAGCATAAACAGCACAACAATTGCAATAAGAGCTAGCAACAGCAAAAGTGAAATTATGAAAATGACAATGCCAAAGGCTTTAAATGTTTTCACGCTGGATGACCAACACCTTATGGATGTGCAAAGCGAAGCAATTGCTGTCCCAAGGGCTGGCACAAATGTGACAAGGCCAAATGTGAACATGTAAAGCACAAAAGCCATAAGCCCAATTGCTGCTTCCAATTGTGAATTTGTTTGCCCTTGTTTTATCAAAAATGAGCCAAGCACATAATATGAAAGCGCGGTGAAAACAATTGAAACAACAACGCAAATGATGGATGCAATAAATGCTCCTTTATGTTTTGTGTTTGGCTGCTTTTTTTGTGGCTGCAAAGGCGGTGGTGGCGGAGGAGTTTGACCTTCCGGCTCAATGATCACTTCGTCATTTGGCTTTTCATTTGTTTCAAGATTAGGGATGACAATATCCGATTGCTTTTTCTTTGCCATTATTTCTCCTTTTTTAAAAACTTAACAAAAATAACAAAGTTTGTCAAATCAAATATTTCAAACAATTTGAAAAAAATCGCAAATTTGATATCATAATAAAGAAAAAGGAGAAATGTATGAAAATTGCGTTCATAACAGGAGCAACTTCTGGAATTGGAAGGGAGTTTTGCGTTCAGGTTGACAAAAATGGATATGATGAAATTTGGGGAGTTGGACTTGGCAAGGAAGGCTTTGAAAGTTTGAAAAACACCTTAAAGACCAAAGTGAGAGATTTTGAACTTGATTTAACAAAAAAGCAAAGCTTTGACATAATCCAAAATGAGCTTGAAAAACAAAAGCCACAAATTGAATTTCTTGTAAATGCCAGCGGTTTTGGGAAATTTGCAAGATATGATGAATATGACATTGAAACAAAAGAAAACATGATTGAGTTAAATTGCATTGCGCTTGTCAAACTCACGGAAATGCTGTTGCCATATATTGTTGAAGGCGGAAGAATTGTTGAAGTTGCGTCAGTTGCTGCTTTTCAGCCAACGCCATATGTCAGCGTGTATGCCGCAACAAAAGCATTTGTGCTTAGTTATTCCAGAGCAATGAACGTTGAACTTAAACACCGAAAAATTTCTGTCACAGCGCTTTGCCCATTTTGGACAAAAACAGCATTTTTTGACACAGCGAAAAAAATCAATTCCAAAACTGGAAAGCAAGTTATCACCAAATACACTGCAATGTATGACACAAGTTTTGTTGTTAAAAAGGCCTTAAAAGCAGCACAAAAAAGAAAGGATGTTTGCATCCCTGGATTTATTGCAAAAAATCAAACGCATCTTGTGAAGTTGCTTCCACACAAACTTATTTTAAAAATTTGGTGTTCTCAGCAAAAATTTGAAAAAACTTACAGCGATAAATAAGCTTCCGAAAGGGTGTAATCCTGTCCTTCGTCAAGCTCACAATGCAAAAGTTGAAAACGAGAAAAGGGTTTGTTCAATTTCAGAATAAAACTCTTTTTTGTTTTGTCCAAGCCTTCGTCCTTGATTTTGTTAAACCAAAGTGTGCTGCGCTCAGTTAGGGTTGAAATAAAGTTGTTGAGCTTTGGCTTTTCATAAGGTAAGAGATATGAAAATCCCAGCACTTCGTTTATGTTTTTAAATCCGCCTGAAAAATAAGCGTTGTCAACTGCTGCTCGACAGGCTTTTGTAACATTTTTTGTGCTGGACTTAAAAAGTTGTGCAATTTTTGGAAAAAGCGTGCCATGAATTGAGCATAAATGCTGCTTGTCCTGAACCGCAAAGAAAATTGCGTGGGAAATATATGTATATCCTTTTGTTGAGCTTGAAAATCCAAGTTCGCTTAGGTCAGATGTTATCAAATTGAAAAGCTTGATGTCGTCATAATTTTTTGCTGATAAGTGTGATTGCATAATTGCTCCTTTTTGGCATTTGTTTAAAGTTTACTCCTTTTTTCCGGCAAAACAAAATGTTTGAAAGGGCACTTTTTGTCGATTTTTTTTGCTTTACTTACAAATCAAAAAATGTTACAATGATTTTATGAAAATAAAAACAGCAAAATATTTGACAAGCGTCACAAAAAAAGAAAACATAATTTGCGATGAAAAAAGCGAATTTGCCTTTGTTGGAAGATCAAATGTTGGAAAATCTAGCTTGATAAATGCTTTAACGGGCATAAATGGCCTTGCAAAAACTTCATCAACTCCGGGTCTGACAAAAATGATAAATTATTTTGAAGTCAACGGTCGCTTCCGCCTTGTTGATCTTCCGGGATATGGCTATCACAAAGCGGGCAAAGCAAATGAAAAAATGTGGTCAACGCTTATGGAAGATTATCTTGTTTCAAGCCCATCCTTAAAACTTGTGTTTTTGCTTGTGGACTGCCGCTTGGAGCCATCACAACTTGACAAAATGATGGTCAAATTTTTGATTATGCAGCAAATTCCTTTTATGATTGTTGCAACAAAATGTGACAAACTTTCAAAAGCACAACGAGCAGTAGCAAAAAAGAAGATTGCATTGTCCTTGATGGCGCATGAAGATGCTGCTATTCTGTTTAGCTCAAAAACGCTTGAAGGCAAGCAGGCTATATTGGATTATATAGATTTGTCGGCATAAATATTTTTTTTGGTTAGTTTTATAATATATTTTGTGGCAGAAAAAAAAGAAGAAAACAAAAACTCTTTTTGGAAAAAAACTTTTCGTTTTTTGATTGTTTGCTTGGTTGCAACGCTTTTTTTGCTGCTTGTTTATTTTATTCTTGTTTGGACGGGATTATGGGAAAATTTTAATTCGGTCGAAAAACTTAAGACCCTTATTTTGGATTTGGGGTTTTTGGGCAGGATTTGCTTTGTGTTTTTTCAATTTTTGCAAGTCACTTTTGTGCCAATTCCATCAACGATCATCACAATTGCCGGATCAATTGTGTATGGCCCTTTGCAAGGGGGACTGCTCAGTTTGTCTGGCATATTGCTTGGAAGTTTGTTTGCCTTTTTTCTTGGAAGACAGTTTGGCAGAAAACTTGTTTCATTTATTGTTGGAAAACAAAGCTGTGCCAAATGGGTGAAAACGCTTTCAAAAGCAAAATACACTTTTTTTTTCATGATGCTTTTGCCAATTTTTCCAGATGATGCGCTTTGTTTGGTTGCGGGCGTCACAGATATGAGCTGGGCATTTTTTGTGATAACAAATCTCATCACAAGGCCGATAGGCATTTTTTTGACAAGTTATTTGGGAAGCGGCGAAATCATTCCGTTTGCAGGCTGGGGACTTGTTGTTTGGGCGATTTTGATTGTGATTTTTGCAGTTTTGATGTGGCTTGTGACAAAATATCAAAAACAAATTGAAGGTGTGCTTTTTAAAATGTTTAAACGAAAAAACAAATTTTAAACAAAAAACAAAGTGCGGCATATATATCTCTAGGAGAGATTATGCTTTACATATTTGGAAACAAAAGCCTTTCAAGATGCAGCTGCCCAATTCAATTTGCGGGATTTCCGTCTTCTTTTTCATTGTTTAATGGGCATGCGTTTGACAACAGACCTATTGAAAATGCCACTGGATTTGTGCCTTCGCCTTTGCCAATTTTGCCGCCACCTGAGCAGGCAACGATAAATGAAGAAGTTCGCGTTGGCCCTCCCGGTCCACAAGGAGAACCCGGTCCAATGGGTCCTG
>CANQRE010000025.1 GCA_947626175.1 uncultured Clostridia bacterium | reverse complement strand
AATCACCATTTCATCAGAAATGACAGCAACCATCCATCAGGTTGAAGGCGCTGTGAGCAGCCTTAAGATGCAAAACATCACCTATCGTCAATCGGGCGTGACAACTTGGGCACAAGGAGCAATCATCATTGAGCTGTGCAAATTTATTGAAACAGATGACAATCTTGAACACGTGATAACAAAACTTGACGAACTGATAAGAAAAGTGCGTTTGTATGCAGTGATTGGCGACCTTAAATATTTGCGCTTCAGCGGCAGACTTTCGGCGGCTGGGCAAATGATGGGAAGCATGCTCAACATCAAACCAATCATTTCGCTTGATGGCGGAAAAGTTACAAACGAAGCAAAAATATTGGGCGAGCCAAAAGCAAATTTGTTTTTGATCAACAAAGCTCGCGAACGTGATGAAAACTATCCTGTTTACTTTGGTCATTCAAACTGCAGGCAATATATTGAAAACTTTGTTCAAAAATATTCCCCTGCACTTGGGCTTAAGGCAGAAGAGCAAACAATTTGCGACATTGGCTGCATTGTGGGAACTCATGCCGGACCAAATTGCTATGGCGTTGTTTTCTTTGCAAAAGACTGAAAAAATTTGTAAAACAAAAAAGGGGTTGACCCCTTTTTTTATTTCCCTGGAACAAAGCCAAGCGGCCTAACCCTTGAACAATTGAACTCAACCATAAACTTTAGCTGCCCGTCACTTTTGCAATATCGAACTTTCACAGGCGAAGCGATAACCACAAAATTTTTGACGGCATATTCAATTTCGCTTTCCAAAAGTTTGAGCATTTGCTCACTTACATACAAATTTTCCTGTGAAACTATGTTTGCAATTCTGTCCATTTACACCTTCCTTTTCAGATTTCGCCTGATATAGCCCATAAAGCCGCGATATTTCATTTCACAATCATAAATTTTTTTTGTGCCGCTGTGTATGTTTTCACACAAAAGAGTGAACGCGCGCGTTGATTCATATGAATTTAAATATCCTCCAACCGAACATGCGGATGAAATGGCATCATCGTCAGGAATTACGCCAAGAAGCGGAATATGAAGAGCCCGAACAACATCCTCAACTCGAAGCATTTCGCCGCTTGCAAGAAGGTCACCCCTAAGCCTGTTGATGACAATCCCCTTGCTGGAAATGTTGTATTCATCAAGCAATCCCAAAACTTTGTTTGCGTCCTTTATTGACGACAAGTGCGGCGTGACAACAACAATTGCTTCGTTTGCCGAAAACACCGCTCTGTGAAAGCCTGCATCAACACCAGCTGGACAATCGATGAGAATGTAATCAAACGAACTGTCAAGCATTGAAAGCACGCTTTTGACATGCTCGCCCAAGATTTTTGTTTTGCCGTTATAGTGCGAAGATGGCAGCAAAAACAAATTGGGAAAACGTTTGTCTTCCACAAGAGCTTGTTTTGCTCGGCATCTGCCCATTATCACATCGGTCATGTCAAAAACAACTTGATTTTCAAGCCCCATGACCACATCCAGATTGTTTAGGCCCATGTCCACATCAACAAGCACTGTTCGAAAACCAAGATTTGCAAGATTGACGCCAAGATTGGCTGTGATGGTGGTTTTTCCAACCCCACCTTTTCCACTTGTTAAAACAATTTTCCTAGCCATAAAAAATCCTTTTACCATTTTATTTTAACAAGTGCATATAAAAAAAGAAAGAAAAATTTTGTTGAAGATTTTTCTTTCTTGTCAATATTAAGATAATATTTTGCCAAGCAGTGCTTCGTCACTTAAAAGCTTTCCGGCACCAATCATTGGCTCATTTGCAGCTTCATCACTTATGGTGAAATTGTAAGTCAAATTTGTTTTCAAAAACTCATCAAGGCCAGTCAATTGGCTCACACCGCCAGTGAATATCACGCCATTTTTGATTATGTCAGCAGATATTTCAGGCGGAAGAGTGTTGATCGTCACATTGACAGTGCGAACAATTTCATCCATATATGCTTCCAAAACATGCCTTACGTCCTTTGACGAAACAATTCGAGTTTTTGGAACATTTAAGTTTGTGTCCATGCCCATCACTTCCATGTTGAGCATGTCATTTTTATACAGCGAGCCAATTTCATTTTTCACTCTTTCAGCAGTTGGAAGGCCAATAAGCACTCCGTCCTTTGCCATTGCAAGAGCATTTGAAATTGCAATATCCATGCCTTTTCCGCCAATTCCCAAAGTTACTCCTTTGAAAATTGAACCAAGGTTGACCACGGCAATGTCAGTTGTCATCCCCCCAATGTCAACAATCATTGAAGCTTTTGGGGAAAGAATGTTCACGCCATGTCCAACAAGTGAACAGATCACCGATGGAAGAAGGCTGACTTCGTTGAAGCCAAGTTTTTCAAAAAGAGAATAATAATTGGCTTTTTCTTCATCCTTTAGTCCGCATGGGATCAAAACCAAAACATTTGATGCACGGCGAAACTTTACTTTTTTGAAAAATGTTTCAACCATAAACTCGGCATATTCAAAATTTTCAATCACGCCATTCACAATTGGACTGAAAACTTCAACTTCATCCTGAGTTTTCCAAACAAGCTTTTTTGCTTCGTCACCAACTGCCCTAACTTTGTAGCCTTCCACACCTGATTCAACCGCAACCAAAGTTGGCTCTTTCAAAACAAAGCCCTGGCCTCTTGCATAAATTGTTGTGTTTGCTCCGCCAAGTTCAATGGCATAATTATATCGCATAGGCTCTCCTTTTAGATGAGTTGAAGATTTTTCTTAAAGAACACCCTGTAATCCTTTGCAACTTTCATTCCTTGCATGATTTCATAGCTAGGGTCGCTGTTGACAATGAGCTTCATGATGATTGAATCGCCAAGAATGTCACAAACAACATCGGTCACAACAAGTTTTTTGGAACTATTAAGCTGAACTGCAAGTTTGACAATTATGCCAAGCTTTCGAACAGCGTTCAAATCCTCGTCTGTTAAAATATCCTTGTATTTCATCCATTGTGACAAGTTGAAGTTGTCAGCTGTTTGGCACATACATATAAATGCGCCAAGCAAAAGTTCTTTTTGGCTCACACCACAAAGGCCTGAATTTAAGATTGCATCAAAGCCGCGTTTTTCATATTCATCAAAACTGATTTTTTTGCCGCTGTCAAACATGTAAGCAGCAACTCTCATTGGCTTTACATACGCCCTTGGAAGCTTGTGCATAACTTTGAGCTGCTTGAACAAAATTCCTGACATATTTGCAACCCTGAGATTAAGGCTGGAGTCTGATTTTTCAAATTCAACAATGCTGTCAAATGAACTTCCAAGAAGATCGGAAAATCTTTCCTGAATTTCGCTTGCAATTGAAGAGTTGATCACCCCTTCACGAACTGATGCCGTTGAAACTGCAAGTTCCTTTACAGCATACTTTTCATATATCGCACTGATGATTGCAAGGCCACTTAAAAGCACATCACTTCTGTCTTCCAAAAGGCCTTTCACCTTTTTCACCTTTTCAAGATCCAAAGTTTTGACAAAACTTGAAACCTTTTTTTGCAATGAAGATGAAATCACATAATTGTTGTCAATTTCAATTGGATAATGTTCAATTTTTTTTGCAACTCTGCCAAGATTGATAAATGGATTTCCCACACCAACAAATGGCTCATCACCTTCCAGTGCAAAGGCTTTTTCATTCAGCTTTTCAAGCATAACGGCCTTCATTTCATCAAAAGATTTGTTGCCGTTATTTATGTTTTCATAACCAACAGGAATAATTTCATGGCCAAGCGTTGTTCGGCGATTGTATTTGATCAGATATGTTGAAGTTGGACAAATATAAACAATTGAGCCTTTTGAATTGTCAATTTTGCTGGACACTGAAACATATATGTTTTTCACAATGTCATCGTCTGAAAGCGGAGTAAATCCAAGCCCAGTGTTGTTGTAAACTTCCTCAAAAAATCCCCTTTGATTGCGGGCGCTCAAAATTGGGCCGCTTGCAAGAGCTATGATTTTCCCAACTTCATTTTCTTCAACGACATTTCGATATAGCTTTAAAATTCCAATAATATCGGTCATTGTTTTTGGCTTTAACAGACGTTCCTCTTGAACATCCTTTGTTATGCCAACTTGATCTTTTTCATAACGCACAATTTTGCTTCGTCCATTTTGCGTTTGATATATCGACAAAACAGTTGCAGAATCTGCAATTTCAATTATGGCAACTTTTTCCATTTTTTGCCCCCCTTTTTAGTCTTCGTCAATTGCACTTACTGGGCAACTTGCTCTGCAAGCCCCACAATGAATACATTTTGCCTTGTCAATTTTTGCTTTGCCGTTTTTGTCAAAGCTGATTGCTTCAACTGGACATATTGCAACGCACGTTCCACAAGATATACATTTTTTTTGATTTACGAACATTTTTGTGCTCCTTCTCCTGTGTGTATTATATCACAAGTAATCAGGCTTTGTCCACCTTTTTTATCTTAAATTTTTTGTCGTTTTCATTGTTAACGCCTTTGTAAATTCAATGATTGAAAGACATATCAAAAACGCCCCAAACAGTTTTCTTAAAACAACGCTTGGAATTATTGTTGCGCCGGCTGCTCCAATTATTGTGAAAACAAGGCCGCCAAAAATTATGTAGCCAATCCCCTTGCTTTCAATCATGCCATTTTTTGCATGGATAAGCAGTGAAAAAATTGCCATCACAACAAATGTGACAAGATTTATGCCTTGACTAAGTTGCTGGCCAAAATCCAAAAATATTGTTAAAAGAGGAATGAGCAATGTTCCTCCGCCCATTCCAAGTCCACCAAAAAATCCGCCGCAAATTCCAATCAAAACTTGCCATAAACTTGTCATATCAAAAGCCTTATGCCCCCTGCAAACATGAGAATTGCAAAAATTATTTTAAGCGTCTTTGCTGGAATAAATTTAAGGCATATCGACCCAGCAATTCCCCCAAAAATCACCCCAAGCCCAACTGTTAAAAGCGGAAGCGAAGCAATTTGCCCACGAAATATGTATATCGCGCTGCTTACAATTGACAAAGGCAAAATCACCGCAATTGCAGTTGCATGTGCTTTTTTGCTTTCAATGCCTAGGCCTTTTTCAAGCGTTGGCACACACACCATTCCGCCTCCGCCACCAAAAAAGCCATTTAAAAGCCCAATAATCCCGCCAAGCATAATCAAAATCAGTTTTTTCTTTGCCGAAGACGATTGCTTTTTTTGAGGCTTTGTTTTGCTCAAATTTTGTGTTTGCATGCCCTTATTATTTATATTTAAATAAAAAATATTGATTATTGTTTGATTATTCGTGAAATTTGTTGTATACTACATATTGAGTATTTATTTTCAAAGGTGAAACATGACTAAATCGCACACAAAATCAAAAACTATTTTCAAAACTGGGCTTGCTGTTTTTGCACTTGCAATGCCTTTTGTGTTTGCAGGCTCGCTTCCAACAAAAACGATTGTTAGCTCTGCCACAACACTTGATGAATATTTGGCTCCCGTTACAATAACAAACGGAAGTTTTGATGACATTGACACTTTAAACGCTGAAAACGATGTCACAGGTTGGACCAGAAAATATAAAAACACTGGCGCAAAAACAATGATCGTTGACGTTAGCAATCGTTTTTCAGAATTTTGCAACGGCATTTACTTTTTGCCTGCCAATGTTTCGCTCACCCCAACCCTTGGTGACGACTCAAAAATTTTGATGATCAACTATGCAACATCTTCGCCAACCTCTTCAAGCAGATTTATTGAAAAAAAAGAAGCTTACATTTCAAACGACATTCCGCTTAACGCAAACTCATATTATGAATTTTCAGTTTCAATGAAATCAATGGCATTTTATGACGACTCGGCGTTTGGCTCAATTTGCATTTCTGGCCTTAAGGACGAAAACGGAAATGAAAAAGAGTTTGGATATGTGGAAGTTTCATCTTCAACTTGGCATACTTACAACTTTTTCATCCCAACCGGCTCACAAAGCCAAACAATTACAATTGACCTATGGCTTGGATCTGAACAAAATGCCTCAACTGGCGCAGTTTTCTTTGACGAAGTTGTGGGAACTGAAGTTGATGAAGCATCATTCTACTATGACTATCAATATTTGCAAAATGAAGGCAAAACAGTTAAAATCTTTGACAAAATCGACACAAGAAACATTGTTGACACTTCAAATCTAAACTTTGACTTTGAAAAATCACTTGCCGGACACCCTGACATGCTTGTGGATTGGGTGGAAGAAAACAAATCAAACGCAAAGGCAATGATTTTGCCACTTGACAATGAAAATTTTAAGAGCAGTGTTAGCGACACAACTCTTTCCTTCCCTGGAAGCGATTTTTCAAACAATAACACTCAGGCGATGTTCCTTTGGGCAAATGATGGATTTGTTTCGGTGAAAAGCAAAACAATTGAAATTCCACAACTTGCCCTTTACAAAGTGACAATGAAAGTGAAAACCTTGCCTCTTAGCACCGGAGCGTTCACTTTTACAATCAGAGAAACTGATGCCATCACCAAAAATTTTGACGTTGGATCATACGAGCCAATGCAAGCAGCATCATCTGCCATTTCAAATGACAATCAGGATAATGGAAAAATCAACTATTACAACGAACTTAGCATGTATGTGAAAGGCCACGCAAGGCACAACTCAGAATTTGAGATTTTGCTTAACCTTGGAACAAGCGATTCAAAGGCAACCGGCGGCGTTGTGATTGACAATATTATTGTTGAAGCAGTTGACTATGACGAATTTTCAGCCGCAACAGGATCACTTGTGCTTTCAACATCGCAAGATGACACAATGACAATTGCAAATGGAGATTTCAGCAAGGCCAAAGGTCTTGACAAAAATCTTGAATATCCTGCACAAGCTGAAGATTGGACAATTGAACAATCATCATCCGAAGCTGAGAAAAAAGCGGGAATAATCAACATTTATCAGCCATATTTTGATAGCTATGATTTTGACTGGTCAAGAGTTCTTATGTCAAACCCTGGCTCCCCTGATCCAAACTTTTCAACTGACGATGTGAACAATGTGATGATGCTATATAACTCGGCCTTGGACAACCAATCAATGACATCGGCAGAATTTGAATTTGAAGCCGAATCATATTATGTTTTGTCATTTAGATACAAAACCGTTGGCGAAAAAACAACAAACTTTAATGTGAACGTTCTTGACAGCGATGGGGCATATCTTTTGGCTGACGAGGCCGTTCATAGTTCAAATTGGGAAACATACACTTGCTATATTTATGGCGGCGAAGCTGACACAAACGCAAAAATTAAAATTGAATTTGGAACAAAAGAAGCTCCTGTTGACGGATTTGCATTCTTTGACAACTTTGAGCTTGTTTCTTGCACTGAAGAAGATTTTGAAAATGCAAAAACAAAAATTGACCTTTCAAACTTTAGACTTAATCTTGATCCAAAAAATGAAATAGGACACAACCTTTCATCTTCGGCTTCATTCACATCCAGCGGCGACACAGTGCTTGCTGGCGGCGGAATTGTTAAGGGCAAAAACAATGATGTGTTTGCCTATGTTGACGACAATGGCGAAGAACACTTTATTGATTACAACGCCGAGCTTGAAAACAACGTGCTTGTGCTTTTCACAAAAGGCGCTTCATCACACACTTTGACATCCAAAGTTTCACTTTCAGCCGAGCAAGGAAGTTATTATATTTTGAAATTTAAGCTGCTCACATCCTTCCCTGGATATCACGGAACACATGAGCATGATGATGAAAAAGACATTCCTTTTGGAGCAAAAGTTGGAATTGAAAACTTTGACATGATTGAAAACCTTCAATCAAATAATGGATGGCAGGAATTTTCAATATACTTTAGCGCCACAGAAGAAAAAACATGCAAATTTGTTTTCTCACTTGAAAGCGATTGCCTTGTGAGCGCAGGATACGCATATTTAACAGACCTATCGTGGACAAAAACAAATGCAGACGCATTTGCAAATGTTGAAAGCAAAGATGGCTTTGGCAAAACAATTTTCACTTCAACAGTTTCAAGTTCCGACACTGACAACGATTCTAGTTCCGACACTGACACAAATGAAAACAATCAAACTTCAAACATTGACGACACATTGTGGCTGCTCATCCCTTCACTGATCATGGCAGTTGCACTTATTGTTGCAATTGTTGGATTTGCAGTTAGACATGTGAAAATCAAGAAAACAGAAAAGGCTCGCAAAGAAGAATATGACCGCGATGAAACACTTCATAACGACATGATCACAAATCAAGCAAAAGAAATTCAAAATGCAGAAATCGAACAACTTAACAAGCAAATTCAATCTTACAAAGACGAAATTGCCGAGCTTGAAAAAGAAAATCAAAACACAATTGCTTTGTCAAGAGACAAGGGCAAAGTTACATCAGAAGTTGAAAAGCAATTCCGCTCCTTTGCTCAAAAGCGCGCAAAAATTGAGAAAAACATTGATCAACTTAATGAACAACTTTCCTTCATCAGCTCAGCCGATTACTTGCTTACAATTGTGAAACGTGTTAAAAATCAAAAAGCCGCTGAAAGCAAAAAAGCTGAAAAGGTTGAAGATAAGAAAACAAAAAAAGCAAAAAAACAATAAAAAATAAATAAAAAAACTGCAAAATTTGCAGTTTTTTTTGTTTTTTATTAGTCATCATCGTCATCATCATCATTTTCGGAATCATCGTCATCATCATCGTCAAAGTCAAGTTCTTCGTCCATCTCTTCGTCAATGTCAAGATCGTCATCTAAGTCATCATCAAAGTCATCGTCAAAATCGCCATCCAAAATGTCCCCTTCCTCAAGGTTGGTCACTGAAGCCATTTCGTTTGTTTCATCATCAGATGTGTCAAAGTCATCATCATCCTCATCGCTGTCAGTATATTTGCTCCAATCGGTGTTAACTTCGCCATCCTCTGTTTGATGTTCCTTAAGGCAGCTTGAGCACATGATTTCGTCAGGTTGAATGTAGTTTGTTTTGCAAATTGGGCAAAGTTCCAAATCAAGGTCGTCAATATAATCATCTTTGTTTGAAAGCTCGGCTTGGCAAACAGAACAGAGTTTTTCATTTTTCTTTATGAAATTGAGTTCACATCTTGGGCAGCGTTTGTATTCAGGTTTTTTCATTTATTTCTCCTTAAATTTAAGAGTCTTTTACATTATACTTATATAATGCAGTTATGTCCACTATTTTTACACTCTTTTTTGAATTTTTACACCTTTTCTTCAGCTTGCGAACGCCTTATGTATTTGACCGATATGTCCTTTGCTTTGACAAGGGCGTTTTTCTTTTCAAGGTCAAGCGCCATTTCCAAAAGCGTTTGCGGCGTGAGATTTATGCCATAAGGCAAAAACGCTTCTTCGCTAAGGCAAAACTTTGATTCCTTGCCACGCAAAACATCTTCGGATTTGCAGAGGTGATCATCAACGGTTTTGCAACCTTTTTTGTCAAATGTGGCGGCATAAAAATTGTCGCTTTGTGCGTTCATATAGCACGAAAAGTTTTTTCTTGGCATCACTTGTTTTACAACTTCCTGTGCCATGAAATCAAGTGTTGAAATCAAAGCCACTTCACTTGTCTTCAGCCCTGCACAAAAGCCTTTGACAAGGGCTGCGCCAATCCTTAGGCCTGTGAACGAACCTGGGCCAACAACAATGGCAAAATTTTTGACATCACCAAGTTTTGCTCCAAGAGATGAAAGCATTTTGTGAATTTCTTTCATAAGATTTTCGGATTGTTTGTGATCGGCTTCAATTGTTTTGAACATTTTTTTGCCATTTGCTTCAATTGCAATCAAAGCTTGTTTTGTTGCTGTGGATATTGCTAACATTGCTCTTCCCTCTTTTCAATTTGAATTTTTCTTTCAAAATCACCTATTTTTGAAATTGTGACCTTGTAATTCCACAATTTTGTCAAATCTCCAACGTTTTGCGGCCATTCAACAATTGTAACGCCATCGAGATGACGATCAAAATATTCCTCAAAGCCAAGATTTTGAACTTCGTCAAAAGATGAAATGCGATACATGTCAAAATGATATATTGGCATTTTTTTTGTTTGATAAATGTTCATAAGTGTGAAAGTTGGGCTTGTGACCATGTTTTTTGACCCAAAGCCAAGGGCAAAACCTTTGACAAAATGAGTTTTGCCTGCCCCCAAATCCCCTTCCAAAAGAATAATGGATGGTTTGGAAATTGTTTTGGCAAACTTTTTTGCAATTTGCAATGTTTGCTGTTCACTTTTTGAAATAAATTCGAGCATTTTTCTCCTTTTTTTCCATTATGCAAATCCCCACAATGCAAATCAGCGTTCCAATCAAAATTCCAACAAGCAAATCGGTCAAATAATGCATTCCAAGATACAGCCTTGCCATGCAAGTTAACACAACTATCACGCTTCCGCCAGCTGCAGCCAAAATTCTTGCCCAAAGCTTTGTTGTGAAACGCCAAACAAAATAAAACAAAAATATTGCAATTGTAACTGCGCAAAGTGCATGCGATGAAGGCATGCTTTCGCCCAATGTTTGTGTCAGATTGATTATTTCAGGATGGCTGACAAATGGGCGCGGCCTGTCAATCAAATGTTTTAAAACATAATTAAAGCCTACTCCGCCCAAAAAACAAATTCCAAAGGTCGCCGCAAGTTTTTTTGACACAAAAAGCATTGCTATAATCAAGGCAGCAAAGCCAATATAGCTGCCAACAAGTGACATTATTTCAAAAAATGTTGTTAGCCCCTTGCTTGCAATCTTTTGAAGATTTACAATCAGATCAACTTCAAATTGCATACATTTATTGTAGCAAAAATAACAAAAAAAACCAAATTTTTTACGCTATATTCACAAATGTGCATTTGTTTATGTTTGCAACAAAAAAAGGAGCAAGGCTCCTTAGTTTGATGTCACAATGGTGATTATCATTGGGCGGCGCTTTGTTCGTTTGAAAATAAAGTTGGAAAGATTGCGCCTTAGGGTGCTTTTCACAACGCTTGCATCCACGCCACGCAAATCCTGCTCCTTCAGCGAAGCAATGATTGCAGCTTTTGCATCCTGAACAAAAGCATCCATTTCGTCTTGATACACAACTCCGCGCGTGATTATGAATGGCTCGGAAACAACTTCGCCGGTGATTGAATTAAAATTCACAACAACAACGCATATTCCGTCTTCCGAAAGCTGCTTTCTTTCTTTGAGAACGTTGCTGT
>CANQRE010000024.1 GCA_947626175.1 uncultured Clostridia bacterium | reverse complement strand
TGTTTGCGTGGTGTTTTTCGCTTATTTTATGAGCACCGCATGGGGGACAACGCTTGTGGACGTGCTTGCATTTTTTGTGGGGATATATGGCGTTTGCTATCTTGTTGACATTGTAAGGGTTTGCTCATTCAGATTCAAAATTCCTGTTTCGCTTCCGCCAAAGCCACTTGCAAAAGAAGAGGAGCCAAAAGTATGAAAGTTGTTGTTGGAATAAGCGGCGGCGTGGACAGCTCAGTTGCCGCATATCTACTCAAAAAACAAGGTCACGATGTGATCGGTCTTTTCATGGTCAATTGGGAAGAAATTGATGGCTCTTGCACGGCAGAAAGTGATTTTGAAGATGTCAAGCGCGTTTGCAATGCCCTTGGAATTCCTTATTATTCAGTTAATTATGCAAAGCAGTATTATGACAGGGTTTTCAAGCACTTTTTGGAAGAATACAAAAAAGGCCGCACTCCAAATCCAGATGTTTTGTGCAATCGCGAAATAAAGTTTGGTCCATTTTTGGAGCAAGCCAAAAAACTTGGCGCTGACATGATTGCAACCGGCCATTATGCAAAAAAAATTGAAAAAGACGGGAAATATTATCTTGCAAAGGCACATGATCTAAACAAGGATCAGTCATATTTTTTAAATCAGCTTTCGCAAGAACAACTCAAAAGTGTTTTGTTTCCGCTTGCTGACATAGACAAGCCTGAAGTGAGAAAAATTGCCGCTGAACTTGGACTTTCAACTGCACAAAAAAAAGATTCCACAGGGATATGCTTTATTGGCGAGCGTAACTTTAAAAACTTTCTCAAAAATTATCTTCCAGCTCAAAAGGGAGATATTGTTGACCTTGAAGGGAACAAGGTCGGCGAGCATGACGGGCTGATGTTTTACACTCTTGGTCAGCGCCGCGGACTTAATATTGGCGGGAAAAAGGGTGGAAATGGTCAAAGGTGGTTTGTTGAAGACAAGGACCTAAGCTCAAACAGGTTGATTGTTTCGCAAGGTGAGGAAGACAAGCTATTTTCAGATGCGTTGTATGCCAGCGAAATGAACTGGATTCCATCCATTCCGCAAGAAAAAAGTTTTGTTTGCAACGCCAAGTTCCGTTATCGCCAGCCTGACCAAAAAGTTAGAGTGACAGTCACAGGCACAAAAACAATTTATGTTGAATTTTTTGAGCCGCAGCGTGCAATAACTCCAGGGCAATATGTTGTTTTATACACCGATGATGGAATATGTTTGGGCGGCGGCGTTATTGACAAATCAGAAAAAAAGTGATAAAAACAAAAGTGAAAAAATTTGATAAAAGCAAAAGGGAAGATTATGAACACACAAAATTCAAATGAAAACAATGTTTTTTTCCAAGACTATGTGCCACAAAACGCGGAAGAATTGCCTTCGCAGTTCACCGAGATTGCAAAGGACAATCAATCGCCAGCCGCTGATGAAACTGATTCACTTTTAAAGCCATTTGTTGAGATATGGTATTTTAATGAATATTATTCTTCCGTGTCCACTGAGCTTATGTCTGATTTTAATGAGTTTAAAGGATATGCAATTGACACGTTAAATGGTTATTGCTTGCAAAAAACTGCTGAAAAGTTTGAAGAGTTTAACATCAATTTGCCTTCATATGACGAAAAGGGCAGAACAACTTTTCTTAACAACGAGCAAATTCGCTTTGACAAACTTGTTGCGGATTTTCACAAAAAAATAAAATTCAAGTGTGCACAATATGCAGGGCCAAAGCTTGATGAAAATATGCAAACAATGAACCTGCTTGAACGCAAAGTGTATGATGATTTTGATGAGCTTGTGTCAACTTCAGAGATGTGTGACGAGCATTTAATAAACTATAACGACCCATTTTGGATTGTTTAATAGTGTCTAAAAATTTGAAAAGCACCGGATTTTTAATAGAACAAAAAGCATTTTACATATTTAAAGAATATCAGAGAATGCCATATATAGTGTTTGTTATGTTCACACTACCATCAATATATAGAAAAAGCACATAATAGTGCTTTTTGTTTTATACGCACAAACATGTTCGTGCTTAAAGCCCTTTCCCAAAAACTTGAAATCAAGTTTTCGGGTGCCCAATAGTGTTCAAATCCCTTAATTAAAATCAAAGCATTTTCAACAACAAAAAAACACTTGAAGTTCAAGTGTTCATTTTTGGCGCAGAGGTCGGGATTTGAACCCGAGGTGGCTTTTGACCACACACGCTTTCCAAGCGTGCACATTCGACCGCTCTGACACCTCTGCATGATATGAAGTTGTAAAGATTTTGCATGATTGCAGAGCTGCATGTAAGAGCGGTCGAATTTTTCCGGGTTCCCTAAAAATGCTGGAAGCATTTTAAGGGTGGCGTTCGCTCTGACACCTCTGCATGATATGAAGTTGTAAAGATTTTGCATGATTGCAGAGCTGCATGTAAGAGCGGTCGAATTTTTCCGGGTTCCCTAAAAATGCTGGAAGCATTTTAAGGGTGGCGTTCGCTCTGACACCTCTGCGTAATATTTTTTTTTGCAAAAATCTTTGCTCATATAATTTAGCAAATAAAACTTGTTTTGTCAATAAAAAAGAGTTTGTTTTGCTGTTAAAATTTGTTTTCTTTTTTGCAAACTTTTTGTTATAATAACATCATAGGTCAAAAGGAGCAAACATGAAAGAACACATTTTTATTGGTGGGGCATGGCCTTATGCAAACTATCGTCTTCACTTTGGACACTTGGCAGCATTGCTACCTGGAGATATGATTGCAAGATATTATCGCCAAAAGGGTGCACAAGTTATATATGTTTCAGGTTCGGATTGCCATGGCACGCCAATAACTCAAACTGCAAAAAAAGATGGGTTGTCGCCAGAAGAAGTTGCACAAAAATATCATGATTCATTTGTCAAAACTTTTTCTGATATGGATTTTTCGTATGATTTATACACTTTGACAATGACCGATTTTCACAAATCCCATGTTCAAGAATATATCAAAAAAATTGCCGAACATGGCTATATCTATGAAAAGGAAGAAGATGAAAATTATTGCACCAGTTGTGAGCGCTTTGTTTCCGATCGTGAAATTGTTGGCACTTGCCCTGTGTGCGGCGGGCAGGCAAATGGAGATCAATGTGACCACTGCCTTAGCTCTTTAAATGCAACCGAGCTTATCAGCCCATGCTGCAAAAACTGCGGAAATCCAACCGTTTTGCGAAAAAACAAGCATTTGTATTTCAAGCTGAGCAAAGCAACAAAAGCAATTCAAAAACTTCTTGATCAGCACAAAAATGTTTGGCGACAAACCACCGTTAACGAAACAAGCAAATATCTCAAACAAGGCCTTCGCGACAGGGCACTGTCACGCCAAATCGATTGGGGAATCAAACTTCCATTTGCTGGATTTGATGACAAACGCATGTATGTTTGGTTTGACGCACTTATGGGTTATTTGACCGCAGGCGAAAAAGTGTGCCAAGAACGCGGCGAAAACTTTTGGGACATCATGACGAATCCAGCAACAAAATGTTACTATATTTTAGGCAAGGATAACATTCCTTTCCACACAGTTATTTTGCCGGGGATTTTGGAAGCGTTAAATCCAAAAATCAAAAAACCTGACATGATTATTGCATGTGAATATGTCAATGCCGGCGGCGAAAAAATGAGCAAATCAAAGGGCAACTTAACAACGGTGGACAAGCTGCTCGAATATTTCCCATCCGATTCGATCCGTTACTTTTTCATGTTCAACAATCCTGAAAAACGTGACACAAGTTTTTCAACAAGTGACTTTGTTGACATTCACAACAAACATCTTGTTGGCGGCTATGGAAACTTTGTAAATCGCAATTTGTCGTTCTTGCAAAAACGTTTTAACGGAGTTTTGCCAAAGCAGCAAATTTCGGATGATGTCAGAAATTTTGTGCTTGAAGAATACAAAAAAATTGGAAATTTGATTGAAAACGGCGAAAATAGGGCTGCAGTTGAAGAAATGTTTGCAATTATCAAGTATTGCAACAAATATTATGATGACTGCGCTCCATGGACACTTTATGAATCCAACAAGGCGGAATTTGACAAAGTGACAAGCAATTGTTTGTATTTGATTGCAAATCTTGCAAACATAACAAGTCCGCTTATGCCTTCAGCTGCAAAAAAAGTTAAAGCTTTGCTTGGAGTGAACAAAAACGATTGGGCAGAAGTAACTTATGATGAAAATATTGTTTTAAGTGATGTTTCAGTTTTGTTTAATAGAGTCAAACTTGATGACGTAAAATTATAAAAAGGAGATGATTATGATAAGATTTTCCACCGATTCAACTTGTGATTTGCCTAAGCATTTTATTGAAGAATACAATTTTTCAGTTTTGCCGCTTATTGTAACACTTGGTGACAAGGAATATTTAGACGGCGTTGACATAACTCCTGAAATGATATATGATCACGAGAAAAAAACTGGTGAGCTTCCACACACTGCTGGCAGAGGAGTTGATGTTTTTAAGGATTATTTTTCAAATCTTTTGAAAACTTGTGATTATGTTGTGCATTGTGGAATCGGTGACAAACTTTCGGTTTGTTATCAAAACGCAGTTCAAGCGGTGAAAGAACTTGGAGCCGAGGACAAGGTGAAAATCATTGACAGCCGTGCTCTTTCAAGTTCAACTGGTCTTATTCTCATAAGCGGAGCAAATTGCGCATTAGGTGGCGGAAGCATTGATGATGTTGTCAAAAACATGACCGAAGCTGCGCAGCATATGCAGTGCTCATTCATGGTTGACAGGCTTGATTATCTTTACAAAGGTGGAAGAGTGAGCAAGTTCAGCTTTTCAGTTGCATCGCTTCTCAAAATCAAGCCGCGTCTTGAAATGGAAGATGGGCTTCTCATCAACACCGGCAAAGAAATTGGGCCGTTTAAGTCAACAATTTTCAAATATATCGACTCAATTCTCAAAAAATATCCATCTCCACGCCGTGATTTGTGCCTCATTGCACACACAACGCTTGAAGACGGCTTGCTTGAAAAAGTTATTTCCTATATCAAAAGCAAAAACATCTTTGACAAAATCGAGGCAGAGTATGCCGGAAGCGTGATCACATCTCATTGCGGAAAGGGAACGCTTGGAATTCTGTATATAAATGATGGCAAAAATTGATTAGCTTGCTTTTCATTTTGGCAGAATTGAAAAATTTTAATTAAATATTCAAATCAAAAAGGGGTTTAACAAGCCTTTTTTTGTTTTTACAAATGTTTTTATGCAAAAATCCTTTGATTGAAACAATTTTTATGTTAAAATTTTGTGTAGAGGTGAAAAATGGATTGTATATTTTGCAAAATTGCAAATGGCGAAACAAATTGCCACAAAATTTATGAAGACGACAAAGCGATGGCTTTTTTGGATATTTCGGATGATTTTGAAGGGCACACACTTGTTGTTCCAAAAAAGCATATTGCAAATTTCAATGAAAGTTCAAACTGCCAAATAACTCATTTGATAAAAGTTGCAAAGCAAATTTCTCAGCATTATGTTGATCTTGGATATGAAGGCACAAACATTGTCATAAACAACGGCGAAGCAGCAGAGCAAAGCGTTCATCACTTGCACATTCATGTTATTCCACGAAGAAAAGGTGATGGCAAACTTTATATGCCCCTTCATTCGCGTGGAACAGATCTTCAGAAATTGGCAAAAAAGTTGAGAATAAAATGAAAAAAGTGATTTTGTATACTGACGGCGCTTGCTCGGGCAATCCAGGAATTGGCGGATGGGCGTCAATCTTAAGGAGTTTGGGCCATGAAAAAGTGCTTTCTGGCGGCGAAAAAACAACCACCAACAATCGTATGGAACTTATGGGGGTGATAAGCGGATTTGAAGCGCTCAAAGAGCCTTGTCAGGTTGATGTTTACAGCGATTCGGCGTATGTTGTCAATGCTTTTTTGCAAGATTGGATTTCCTTTTGGCTTTTGAATAATTGGCACACAAAAGCAAAAAAACAAGTTCAAAATGTTGAGCTTTGGCAAAGGCTTTTAAGGGCCATTGAAAGCCACAAAGTTTGTTGGCACAAAGTCAAGGGCCATGCTGATAGCGAGCTTAACAATCGTTGCGATGAAATTGCACGAAATGAAATAAAAAAGCTTCAAATGTGATAAAAATCAAAAAACATTGCTGATTTGATTTTGTAAAGTTTTGTTTAAGTGTTATAATAAAAGCGTGAAAAACACTGAAAGTCAAAAAATTTATTGGTTGTGGGTCTGGGCAGTTGTTGTCTTGTCTTTGATTTTGACCCTTAGCTTTTATATTATTCCTTCGTTTTCCGATTTGCCAAAAACATCGGGAAACACTTTTTATTTAACTCCGCAGCTGAGTTGGACAAGCGTAAATGGCTCCGAGATTGGCGCAGGTTCGGGAACATTTTATTACACAACGCTTGGTGAATATCCTCAAACATATGTTGGTGACTCACAAAATTCAACGCTTGTTTCATATGCGCTAACAGAGCCAAGCAGAAGTGGAACATATATGAGCGAAACTGGAAACAAATATGAAATTTCCGGCACCACATACATTGAATATCAAATTTGCACAAAAACAACAGTTGTTTCATTAGCCGGAGCATCAACCACTACATATAAATATAAGGAAGAAAAATATGTTCGCGTTCCAAGCCAAAAAATTTACTCATCCTCCTCTTCGTCATCATACAAATTTTCAACTGGCGAAAGCCTTGGCTCAGCTGGGGAAGTGAAATGGTTCAAAGTTGAGCCAATCAAATGGTGGGTTGCAAATGGATTGTCGCCAGCTGACAGAAGCACAAATCAGCTTAAACTTGTTTCTGACATAAGTCCCATTCAAAAAGAGCGGCGAAAGTGGTGAAATTCAAAACATGAACATCATGAAGTTGTCAAGCAACTTTTTCACTTCTGCAGGGCTTACTCCATACAAACACATTTTGATCACAGAAAGCGAAATTCCTGGCTTTTATGCCATTCCGCCATCCCAACAGGACATGGCAACCAATTTATACAAATCGGGAATGTATTTGTATGCCAATTCCGCAAAGCGTGTTGCAAGCCCATCTGACTTTTCGCTTTCACTTGGAGCGTATTTATACACGTCTTCTTCAACACCAACAGGATATAGGTCTGACGGCGGAAAAACATCTTGTTGGACAAGCACTTTTGGCAGAAATAACACTTATGCTTACATGGTAACTCAAGGCAACATGGTCAGCGAAGCAACAAACACAGTTGAAGCTTATGGCTTTAGGCCAATGATAACGATAAATTACACCTCTTCGGCGTCATATTCCTCTCTTTCATCGCTTGCCGAGCGTTTTCCAACAGCAATTTCCTATGAAGACGGCGTTTATTTGATTCATTCTTATGCAGGGCTAACATATCTTTCAGCTTACACAAATTATATGATTGCCGGCGAAAACATTTTGAAAGAAAAAATTGCTCTTGCTTGCGACATAGATTGCGGCGGAGCGTGGATGAAAGCTATCAAAAATTTTTCGGGAGTTTTTGATGGAAGGGGACATGCAATCAAAGATTTAAACATCATTGGCGAGTATTCTGGCTTTATTGGCGAAAGTTATGGCGGCGAAGTGAGAAACCTATATTTGCTTGATGTGAACATTGAAGGCACTGTTGCGGGCGCAATCATGGGCAAGGCGTATGGAGCAAGCTCAGACAATATTATGTATCGTTATCCGCCAACATCTTTTGCTTCATCTGTTATTCAAAATGTGTATTTTGAAGGCGGAAGTGTGAATGGCAATATGATTTCTGGTGGAGTTGCAGGTCTTGTTGGTGGCGGATATGGATTGCCAGCGCTCAGTGTTTATGAAACCGCAGTTATTTTGGATGGGATTTCAGCAAGCGACAATCCACTGACAGCGGCATTTGTTGGAATGGGCGTAAACGACACTATTGAAGTTTTAATTTATCCAAGTTCATCTTCAAAAGTGAAACGATCGGGAACATTTTATATGGAAAACTCGTATGTTTGGTCATGGACCACACCTTATGCTTATTCATCAAACTGTGGCGCAACATTCAAAAATGCGTATCACACATATTTAACAGTTGATGCAATAAAGTTTGGTGGCCCTTATGGCAATTATGATTGGGGAAGCGAAGACGTTTCAGATGTATGGGTAAGATATGGCTTTTCAGCCGATTTAGGGCCAACACTTAGATGGCTTTTGCTTCCAGAGGTTTCACAATCGCTTCCTGCACAAACAAAAACTGAGTTGTTAAGCAAACTTACAAACGGATTTAATGTTTTTGAAGTCACTGAAGACACTTTGGAATCATTGCCTGGGCTTCCAGGATCTGTGGGCCCTGATATAAGAGATTTGGTTCCGCCTGGAACGATAATTCCAGTTCCGCCACCATCAATCAGACCAACATAAAAAAACGGCTAAGGCCGTTTTTTTGGTTAAACAATTTGCTATTTAACAAACAAAAATTGTCAGTCATTGTTTACAAGGTTTTCATAAACATATTCATAAACGTTTGGAGCTTCGCGCTTCCATTTTTTGTCCGCTTCGATTGCGCTTTGTCGGGAAGGCGCTTTGATTTTGATTTCGAACATCGGCGATGAAATCATTGGCTCATAAATTCGAAGGGTGACCGTATATGATCCGTCCTCGTTTTTTGCATAAGTTGAAGTGTATTCCTGCGATGTTTTCACTGTGATTTTGTTGTTTTTCACATATTCAGTCATTCTGTCCCTGAGCTGACGAGGAATTCGCTCATACAATTTGTCCAGGCAATCGCGGCCGGTGTAGGTGATTGAGTATAGCTCAGTGTTTTCGGTGTTTTCAGTTTTGTAAATAAAACCGCTTTCAGTTAGCTCTGAAATAATCGTCACGCAGTCCATGTAACTGATCCAGTCGTTTTCAATTGAGCAGCTTTCAAGCAAAGAGTTTTTGGTCAGTGGAATTTCCATTTTTTCCATAAATGCCAAAAGGGTGAGCTTGAGCCTAATTTTTTCTTCATTGTTGATTTCGTTTGAAATTAAATTATCCATGCCTAAATGATAGCATTATTTTCAAAATAATGCAAATTTTTTTTGTTTTTTTTGTTTTTATGTGATAAAATAAACAAAAAAGGGAGAATGTGGCAAAAATATTGCAGAAAAAATCTAAAAGCAACCAATTTTTGATGATTTATTGCTGCTTGCTTGTGGCATTATCTTTTTTGCTTGCCACTTTTTTTACTCCTTCCAATTTTTCAACGCTAACTGATCTTGAACAGCCCGCCATGGCCAGTCAATGGACTGATGGGTTTGCATTTAAATGGAGCGCGCAGTCTTATACAACAGCAGATGGACAAAAATTTTCTATTAGGAAAACAACATTTGGAACTTTCCCTCAGTCATATGTTGGCGATGAGCTAAACGAAACGCTTAATGGTTACAACAAAACTGAAACAAGACCGGCATATCTAAAAGCATCTGGCAAAACTTATGACATTGGCGGCATCAAATTAAATGAATATCAAGTGGCAACTAACAAGATGGTAACTCTTTATCAAGGTGTTTGGGAAATTGGAGAAGATCGTTATGTTCAAGTTGGCACAAAGTGGTTTAAAGTTCAACCAGTTGAATGGGTGGACGTTTTAAGTTCATCTAACAAAAGCAATGTAAGGACAATAATAACGCAAAAAATTTTGTATACTTGCGAATTTAGTTCAAAATATTCAACAAATTATAGTGATTCAATTTTGAAAGCAACACTATCCAATTTTTTGGATTCAGCTGATGTTTATGTTTGGAAGGATGAAGTTGTTCAAAGCACAGAAGACGGCCATGCATACACTCCAACAACTCAACAGCTTTCAAGAACATGGTCATATTTCACTATTAAGATGCCAGAGCCAAATCAATATATGTTCCGAAGAGCATCGGCAACTGCTTTTGCTGATGCAATACATGACCAATATTATTCAAGAAACTCAAAATATACCAGTGGAGCTGAGTATGCACCATGGTGGACAGCAACAGCGAACACTTCTCTTCGAGATTCAGTAACTGCCATAAGTGAAACAGGTTCTTCAACAGCTTATGGAATTTCCCTTGATTGCGGAGTTAGACCAGTTCTAAACATTAGCACCGGCACAAAACAAAACACTTATTCTTCTTTTGATGATGCCGTTTCAACCGACTCATCAGATCCAGATATTTATAGAGTTGGTCGTTACGAATATCACATAAAATCATTTTACGGTTTAAGGCTTTTGTCGTCTTACACAAACAACCTTGTCAATTCAGATGACACAAAAAATGAAATTTATAGCACTATGAAATTTTATCTTGACAACAACATTGATTGCGGCGGAAAAGCTATGCTGGCAATAAAAAATTTTAGTGGGGTGTTTGATGGGCAGAATTATTCAATAAGCAACCTAAATATCACTGGTGACTATGCAGGCTTTATTGGCGAGTGTTATGGCGGCGATGTGAAAAACTTGCATTTGCTTAATGTAAACATTGATGGAATTGTTGCCGGTGCAGTGATGGGCAAAGCTTATGCAGCTCCTCCTGATGTTTTTTATTTGCACCCATATGCACCAACTTCATATACTTCAAAATCTTCTGTTATTTCAAATGTGCTTTTTGAAGGCGGTTACATTCACGGAAAAACAATTTCAGGAGGATTTGCAGGCCTTTGTGGGGGAGCCAGTGCTTCAGCTTCGCTTGCAATATACAAAAGTGCTGTTCATCAACACGCATATATGGATACTTCAACAAGGGATAGACCAGAAGTACTCACTGCCGCTTTTGTCGGGATGGGGATCTCAGACACAGTAACGGTATATTACACGAAGGAAGCTGAGCCAACAAGGCCAAGCATTACTGACCCAGGGCCAAAATTGAGCACCGCCAAAGTGACGAGATATGGCTCTTTTTACATAGAAAATTCTTATGTTTTAGCAAACACCACGCCTTATTCCTATTCTTCCAACTGCGGCGCAACATTTTTAAATGCTTATCACACATACACAACGATAGATGCTGTAAAACATGGGGGCCCTTTTGGTTACTATGATTGGGGAACCGAAGACGTTTCAGATGTCTGGGTAAGATATGGCTATTCGGATTATATAGGCCCGGTATTAAGGGACTTTCTCTCTCCTGAAATTTCACAAAGTCTTCCAGCGCAATCGCAAAGTGTTCTTCTTTCAAAATTATCCAGCGGCTTTAATGTGCTTGAAGTAACGGAAGACATGTTTGACGACTCGACTCTTTTCCCAAAAGATATGCCAGGGTTCGATTTAATTCCAGATATTGTAGTTCCAAAACCTCCTCCTTCAATAATACCAACAGGCTGAAATTGCTTTTAATTTTTGTAATTATGATGTAAAATAAAATGAAGGAGAAGTCAAAGCCTTGCTATCGCAATCAAAAAGTAACAGATTTTTGGCTTTTTACTGCTGTTTGACAATAGCATTGACTTTGTTGTTGGGAACTTTTTTTACACCTTCCGGTTTTTCAACGCTAACTGATCTTGATCAGCCCGCCATGGCAAGTGAATGGACCGACGGGTTTGCATTTAAATGGAGCTCGCAAACTATTACAACAACTGATGGGCAACAAATTTCGCTTCGAAAAACAACTTTTGGAACTTTTCCTCAATCATATGTGGGCGACACGCTCAACGAAACACTCAACAGTTATCCTTTTAGTAAAGATGCATTAGAAGATGGAACCGTTCCAACCGTTTATCTTGCTGAAACAGGCAAGGTGTATGATGTAGGGGCAAAACTAAAAGAATATTGCGTTTCAAGATATTCATCCGTTAGAGGCTGGACCTTGGAGACAGATCGTTATGTTCAAGTTGGAACAAAGTGGTTTAAGGTTGAACCAATTGAATGGATTGATGTTTTAGATCAATCAAACAAAGGCTCAATAAAAACAGTGATAACTTCAAAAATTTTATACACTTGTAATTTTGCTAAAATAAATGGGACAACAGCTTACGCCGATTCAACGCTGAAAGAAACGCTTTCCAATTTTTTGGATGAAATTGATTGTTATGTTTGGAAGGATGAAATTTTTCAAAGCACAGAAAACGGTTATGCGTATATTCCAACCACTCAGCAACTTTCAAAAACATGGTCATATTTTGCATTTAGGCCGCCAGAGCCAAATCAATATATGACCCGACAAGCTTCCGCCACTGATTTTGCGGATGCACTCCATGATCGATATTATTCCTTGAACACATCATATACAAGTGGAGCTGAAACGGCTGCATATTGGACTTCCACAGCGAACACAATGCTCAGA
>CANQRE010000023.1 GCA_947626175.1 uncultured Clostridia bacterium | reverse complement strand
GCTACAACTATGTCTCCTTCCTCGAAAAGTATATCGAGCACGCGAACAGCGCCTGAAGAGTTGTTTTTGAAATCAACGGTGATATCGCGTAGGTTTTGAGCAAACACAATGTTTCCGCCAGCTGCGTTAAATCCAACAATTCCGGCATAATAGAATCTTTGATTTGCGGACGATGATGTTCGTTCAATCCTGATGGCCGAAGGTCTTCTTTCGTCTTCAGGATTTTTGTTGCAAATGTCTTCCATTCTTGCATAATTGATTCCAACAACAGGAGCAACCACCATTGTATTGTTGTTTCCTGCATACAAATCTTCGTCAATCTTTATGCCATCACTTGCCTGAACAATTTCTATTGATTCAATCTTTCCTTTGTTTTCAAGCACAAGCCCACCAACAAGTGTGCCTGAGCCTGCATAAAGACTTTGTTTAAAGTTTGAATCGTGATCAAGATTAAGATTAACTTTCAAGTTTTGAATCACGCCTTTTGATCCAAGCTGTCTAAACACCGCCCCGCAGTTTGCAAAACTGTATGTTGAAATTGTGTTTTCATTGTCGCCCACAAGCATTGTTGCACTGATTGGGGTGTCAATTTTCGTTGTGCCCAAAATTGTTATGCCAAGTTTTTTGGACCCGCCATCATAAATTCCATTAAAGCTTCCATCGCTCACAAAACCAGCAAATTCCACTTCAATGTTTTGTTCTTGCCTGAAGTAGAAAACATCTTCTTCGCGTTTGTTGGCTTCAGTTGTTGTGGTTGTGGATGATGAAGCCTGGGTTGTTGTTGTTTTTACAATTCTTTCATGGAATGATGTTTGATAACTCTCTTTTTGAAGCCTGTATTTGATGTTTTCAAACTGCTGTGACGAGGAAATCAAATATGGCGTTTCTTTCGTTCCATTTCCTTGCCTAAACAAGTTGACATTGTGCCTTGAATTTGTTGAAAGATCGCTGTAAGCCGTTGACAACAAGTTGTTTTCACCCTTTCTTGCGCGAACTTCAAATTTTGTCACTTCGCCCATAACAGATGGAACAAAACTTGTCACGCGAATTCCCGCTGCGTCAATTTCAGTTCCGCCAAGCGAGCCAAAAGTTGTTGGTCCAATTGGAATGTTTTCATATGTTCGTGTTGAAGTTTCTCTGATTATGTTGTTTGAATTATCTCTGTAATCATATTCTGTTGTTATCACAACTTTGAACGTGATGTCGTCATAATCATTGCCGCCGTTTTGAACAAGGCTTTCGTCAATGTCTTCTTTCAAAACATAAGCCTCAACTTCTCCGCCACCTTCATCAAATGAAACGCTTTCAAGCAAAGCCGAAGAAATGTGATCCTTGTTTGGCAACAAAACTGTTCCCTTTGCAATTGTGATATGGTTTTCAAGATTTTCATCCACAAACAGTTCAAGCATGTTTTCATCTTGCGGCGATTTGTTGCGAGCGTAAGCAATTCCGTTTTCAACCCTTATTGCATTGGCTTTCACAAACAAGGTTTGCGCTTCAAAAGCAAATCCGGTTTGATTGTCCACGCTCCAGTGTTTTAAATCAAGTTCAAACGAACTTCCGCTTTGCAAAACTTCTTGCGTAAGCTCTGGATTTGTGGCTGAATTTCTGTAAACGGGAACATCTTCTTCGCCCCTTGCATAAACACGCATTGTTTGAGTTTCTTCATCCCAGTCAACGTTTGTTTGGCTTGTTTCAACATAAAAACCAATTGAGCCTTCAATTTTTATTGGATAAAATCTTTGATTTGGCTCTTCCGCGTTCACTATTTCGCCTGCTTGAAGGCTGATTGGAGTGCCGTTTGCATCGGCAAAAACTTGAGCTTGCTTGTTTGCTTCAAGCTTTTTGTCCACATTAAATGTCCAATGGAAAGTGTTGGTTGTTTCGTCAAAGAAATAGAAATCGTTTTCCGAAATTTGCGTTTCGTTAAACACAATCTTTGTTGGAGCGTAAGGTCTAATCAACGCCGCAGTTCTTTCAGCCGGACGCGGAACAAAGTAAAGCGTTTCGCCGCCATCAAGTTTGAATTTGGTGCTTGAGTTTGTCAACAGTGTGTCTTGCTCGCCTTTTTCAAATGTTGAATCTTCCATCACCTGGCTGCTTTTCAAAATGTTGACATTTGTTGGAGTGACAATGTTGCTATTGAAAGCAAAGTAGTTGTTAAAGTCAATTTCGTGTTTTCCGTTTGCGTCAACGTTTGCAGAATAGTCGGTGGTTTCAATCATTGGCAAAACACGCACTTCAACTTGCCTGCCATTTGCCAAAAGGAAGGTTTCTTTTGACTTAAGCTTGTTCTTTGGTTCATACACAACAATTGAAAAACGATATGTTGATCCCTGGCTAAGCTGAGTTGAGTTTGCCACATTTGGAACAAATTTTTGTTCTGTTCCAAGGGTTGAGCTTATTGCTTGAACTTTGCCATCCAGTTTTGTTGCGCGATCGCCGCTTAACATGCTTTCAATTTTGAAAACATCCACAACGTTTCCTTCGTCATTGTTGTTATTCCATTGCAAAACGCCATAATTCAAAGCAAAGTTTGTCACAACTCCCGTTCTTTCCAAAGCAAACAAAGACGTTGCTTCATTTAAGTCGTCAACGCCAAGACGCTGCTGCGTTCCTTCCAAAATGTAGGTGTCGCTTGGCGAATTGTATTGCGAAGTTGCGTCATCAAGAACAAAATATGATTTTCCGTTTATTGTTTTGATTTCGCCAAGCAAAGTTGGCACGGCCGAGCAAACAATTGCTTTAACGTTTAAAACATATTTATATTCCGCTTCATAAACATCGTCTTTGATCAGCGTTGTGTCAAATGAGTTGACATCGGTATAGAATGTTTCAGTTTTTTTGTAATCAATTTTATCCACACTTGCAGTTGGGTCAAAAGTTGGAGAATAATATTCAACATCTATTTGATAAACGATTTTTTGATTTGCCGCCAAAACGTTTTCGCCTTCTTGCGTTTTGGCTTTTTCGCTTTGCCAATCTTCCCACATCAAAATTCCGTTTTCAACACGCATTTTTTGATCTTCAGCTTTTTTTGTTTCGCTGCTTTTCACAATTTTTTCTGCGATTAAAACAGATCTGTCGGATTGAAGCAAAACTTTTTGATTTCCATCCTCAAGTTCAATAATAATGTTGTAGCCATCCCTATCGTTTCCTTCGCATCTTGTTTGACCTTTGTCAAAGGAGTGCCCTGTCACTTGAGCATAATGATTTCGTGCGTTTTCTTCGTCAGCAAGGAAAGCATAGTTAGATGAGTTTTTGCTTTCAGAGTTCACACCGGTTGCTCGAACAATTTGGAAAACTCCGTCCTTGTTTTCAGCTTCAAGCTGCAATGTGTAGCCGCTTCGGTCGTTTGAAAGCAAAAATCCTTTTGTTTGCCTTAGGTCAAATTCACAAGGCTTTTCCTTTATCACCATTTTTCCGTTTTCAACGCCCATATAAGGAGCAGGCAGTTTGTAAACATTGTTTATTGTGTAAACAGGACTGTCAATGCAAATTTCAAATGCTCGAACATACCCCTTTGTAACAAATCTTATGAAAGTGTAGTTTCCGCCAGTTGGATCAACTGGAGTCCATGATGCATAGCTTCCGCCAGTGACAACTTGTTCTCTTGTGACCGACCCTTCCTTTTGATAATAAATGGTTGTTGGGAAATATCTTCCTGCGGAGTTAAAGTTGCTCCAACGGAAGGACCCCATGTCAAGCGAAAGACCTGTGGCGTCAAAGTTCAAGAAGATGATTTGAACGTTTTCGTTTTTGCCGTTTATCATCTCATTGTCGCCGTCTGCCAAAAGTTTTGCCATGTAAATTTTTCCAAGCATTGAAACTGAATCGCCACTTATCGATTTTATGTTTTCTTCAAACATAAGTCCAGTTTCTTCATCGTTGATTGAAATAACAACAAATCCTTCGCTGTCAGTTTCAAAATCATATTGCGTTTCGCCAAGCGAAATTTCGCCGCCCTGGGCTGAGAAAGACGACCGCATCCACTGACGAGTTTCTTCATCATAGCGAATTTTATATTTGATTGTGTTTTTGCTTGTCAAAACCGTGCTGTCACTTGTCAAGAACAAAGTGTAATTTGTAAGCATTTCGCCCTTGGAGTTTTTAACTGGAACAAATCTTAAATAATAATTGCTTGTTCCCATTTCCTTGTTTTTGTCAGTTTGAACGGTGTCAACAACAGGCGAAGGCAAAACTTCCTTGTTTGAAAGAGCAAGCAAGAAGGATGAACTTAGCGATTCGTTGTCGCCTTCGTTTTGAATGTAAATGTCATACACCCCTGCCGGAATGTTTTCGCCGCTGACAATTCCGTTTTTGCCAGCTTTTTCAATGCCGATTGTGTCAAAGAGCAGTTTGTCGGAAGCAACTCCGCCAAAGTTGTTTTGATCGTTTAAAAGTGCAACAAAAACTTGAAGTTCGCTTGCATAATCGCCAACATAACTTCCGCTCAGGTTATTAAGCGACTGCATCGTTTCAGCAGAAAGCGCCTTAAGAATGTTAATTGCTTTTACAGATGTTTCAAACTTTTGCTGGGTGCCTTGTTTTGAAACAAATCTAAGTTTAAAGCTTACGTTTGCAAAGTTTGCTGCTTTGTAATCAAAAGGCATTGTCAAACGATTTGTCATAAGTGCGGTCACTCTGGCTTTTGGGCTGGCAAAATCTTGTTTCAAAATTGATTCAACGCTGTTTCCTTTTTCCAAATCACTAACAGCATAATCAATGCTCAAAACGCCATTTTCAAGTGAAAGAGAAGAGTGAACTTCGCCAAGCTTGTGCACAAGAATTGGCTCTTCTTCAGTTTGATAGTAAACCTTTTTCGAAGGCAAAACTTGCAGCGTGCTTGAAACAGCTTGAATTGCAACTTTGAAATCGCCTGACTTTTTGATGTCTTCGCCTTTGATATATGTTGCATCTGCTGCGTTAAGATATGTTATGTCCACCCCTTCATCGTCTTCAAAGAACACTGCGTAGCCCGAATTTTTTCCGCTCGAGCTTGTCCATTTCAAATTTCCGTCTTCAACCGTAAGTGAATTTGGACCTTCAAGGACTTCATATTTAAAGCTTTGACAATAATTTACAACTTTGAAATTCTTTTGAATATAGCCAACTTGAACATAAACATTTCCTGCTGGCATTTCTGACAAAACTTGTGTGACATTGATTGCATAACATTTTGTTTGACTTTCAACATTTGTAAGCCCGTCTATTGATCCGACAAAAGTTTTTGTTTTGCTTTCTTCATTTGTGACCGTCACCCACCAGCCTTTTGCTTTTTGCACATCTATGTCAAAATATTGCCAATCGCCTTTTTCTTGCTTTGCACGGAAGAATATTTTTTGAATTTGATTTTGCTCGCTGTCATAATCTTCATCAATAAGCAAATAATCTTCAATTTCGCTTGCTTTGTCAGCTGTTATGTTGCGTTTTTCATAAGCAAAATCAAAACTTACAGTTTCTTCATCACTTCGCAAGTTTCCGGCAATATAACTAAACAAAGCAAAGTTTTGTTCTCCCGGTTTTATTTCAGTGAACAAATTGCACATTTCAAGAGCGTTAATCTGATAGGTTGTGTTTGAAATTTTTGTGGTTGGAACTTTTTTGAGATATGTTTGCCTTATTCCATCTGTTTCGATTTCAAGTTTTGCATAAAACAATCTGTCGCCTTCAAGCGTTTCATCTTCAACTTCAACTCTCAAAACTCCCTTGTCTTCAATTTTTTCAACTGAAACAATGTCAACAAGTTTGTATATTGAAAATTCTTGAACTTCGCCGTCAAGCACAATGTCGCCATTCAAAGTTGACCATGTTTGTTCTTCGGCACTTTGAGCAAGTTCAACAAGGAAAACACGCGTTTGTCCTGAGAAGTTTGATTTTCCGTTTTCATCAATCAAAACTCCGCGTTGGTCTGGCTGCAAATCAAATGATTTTCTTTCGCCCGTGCCTTCGTTTTGAACAACGGCATGATAGCCATAATGGTTTTCTTGTGCGTCAAACACAACTTGTCCAATATCTCCTTCCCTGATGGAAGAAATGGTGTTGTTTGCAATTGTCAAATTAAATTTCAAAACAGTTGAATTTGTGTTGCTTAACCCTTCACTTGGCATGGTGAAGAAGTGAATTTCATATTTTCCTCCGCCAAGTCCGTCAACTTTTTCTCTTAGCTGTGAAAGTGAAATTTTTGTTTCTGTGACAAAGGTTGATTTGATAAGCTCTCCATTTGAATATATTTCAATCATATATTGCAGAGCCTGAGGAACTTCTTGCCATGAAATTTCATAGTCAAGTCCATCATCAATTCGTGTGAATGAAAGGCTTTCAGCATTTGAAATTCTAACAATGTCAACAAGCGTTTTTTCGCCTTTGTAAGAGTCAACATTTCCGCCTTTTGTCATGTAAAGCAAAAGGTTGTAATGTCCTTCGCCCCAATCTTCAGGATAAGCAAAAAATGTTTCGCCGTCTTCCAATAGTTGCACAAAATCTTGCTCGCCTTCATCGTTATATCTTTCAATATGCAACACGCTTCCACTTTCAATATTTAAAAATCTTAAGCCTGCCGTTTCTTGCAAGAATGTTGGCTTTGGCAAAACTCTGCCTGTGCAACTTCCGTTTTCAACGCTTGGAATTGCAACTGTTGTTCCTTGATCTGTCACAACAGCGTTGTTTGCTTTGTGCACAACGTTAATTGACAAAACTCCACTTTGATTTTCAAAAGCTCCCAAATATTGAGGGCTGTTAAGCTCAAATGTTGTTCCGCTTACAACAAATGTTTTGTTTTCGCTTCCAATCAAAATTTCAACAACAAAGCCATTTTGCGCTGGCATTTGCTCCGCCGAAATTTCAACCGTTCCTCTATCATTTATTGTAACTGACGGAGCTGAATATTGTTCAATCCAAATCTTTGCAGATTCCGATCGAAGATTTGCTCCATCCATTGCAAACACTTCCACAAGTGTGCTTGCTTTTTTAAACAAGCTTTGTTTGAGCGAATATGTTTTTTCGCCTTTTTGTGTTTGACCTATTTGCTCGCCGTCAACATAAATTTCAAAATATGTTTGTTCGTCATTATATTGCCATTTTAGCACAACGTCTTTTGCTCTTTCGGCAAATATGCTTTCTGGCGCTTGTGAGTCAACACTTGCCTGAAGATCACTGACCTCGTCAAGTTTTTTGATCTCCTTTCCTTCTTGAAGCATAACTTCGCCATAATAAGCGTGTCCGCCGTTTGAAATTGTGTAAGATCCGGCATAGGCAAACAGCCTTATGCTGTAAGTTTGGCTTTGAAGCGCTGCAGCCGCTTCAAGAATTCGTGGATCCTTAAGGCTTAGCATTGTTGCTTCAATTCCAAAAATCTTAAAGTTTTTGTCATTTGCATAAATTTCAATTGCATATCTTAATGGATTTGTTGGCAAAACTGAAAGCCAATCATTTGCTTGCTCGGATTGTGAAAAGTCTTGCCATGAAATAAATCCGTCTTGCGCTGAAAGTTGCGAATCAAAGCTTCCTTTTTGAAGCTGCTTTATTTCAAAAGACGTTATTTCGCTTGAAATATAGAACACAATGTCGCCATTGTCGGCAACAAAATTTTTGCCCGAAGTTCCAATCAAAAGGCTTTGCTCTGAAAGCTCAATTTCAAATGTGGATGGAACAAGCTCGATCCCTTCCAGCACGTTTTTGCCGTTTACTTTTAGCTGCGTTATATGGTCAAGTTCTTCGCTTGAAAGTGAAACAAGGGCATAATATTTTCCTTCTCTTTCAAACACTTGAAGACTTTCAATTGGCGAAAGTTTGTGGAAAACAATTTGCTGTGATTTTTCTGAGTCAAGTGCGTTGTCACTGTGCGCAACAACATAAAATCTGTAATCTCCCGCTTTTGAAAAATCGTATTTAACAGAATCTGAAATGTCAAACTCATATCTTCCATTTATGCTTGGAGATGAAACAGTTCCCACCTGCTCATCGTTAAAGTAAACAACATATTGTGGATTTTCATCGCTCACGCCTTGCCAATAAATTGTTTTTGTGCTTTCGTCATAGCCAAGGCTGACTCTGTCAAGTTTTTTGATTGTCAGCTGCGTTGACAGTGGGTTATGCAAAACAGTTGCCAAACGAGATGGAAGATAATATGCGTCCGCTTCTTGCCTTGAAATGTCCGCCCAAAGCGAAAGGACAATTTCTTTTTGCGTCATATATGCGCTTTCAAACTCTTTGTTTTGAGCACGAAGAAGAGCAATTTTTTCTTCCAAATCAAAAGTTGTTACGCCGCTTTCAATTTCAAATGTTTGTGATGGCGGAGCAATGCCGTTTAGCATTTTGATTGAAATTGTCACATAATATCTTTCCGCCTTTGCCGTTTCGCCTGAGTGCGAGAATGAAACCTGTCCGTTTGAATAATTGAGCTGCTCTGGAGTTTTGCTGCGTTGGAAAACAAATGTTTTTGCTTTGCTTGGAAGGCTTAGGCTTCCAGTTGTTACAAAATCAAAGAACTCATAAAAGCCGCTGTTTACGGCGCTTATTTCAAATCTTCCGTCATAGCCGTCAATTTGAACGCTTGCATCCTGCCCTATTTCAGAATTTGCAATCGTAGCCCCATCTTTCAAAATTTGAAGAACCGACAATGGCACGCTGTTTTTGATTGTGAGAGCGCCCCTGTCTTGGCTCACTTCAAAAAGTGAAGGACCGCTAAGGCGAGTCACATTCAAAACAGACGGCTCGCTTTGGGTGAAAATAAGTTGCATGTCGCCTTCTTCAGCAAACGCCCGAATTTCAATTTTGTAAAGTTTTCCGTCTTCGTCAAAAAGTTGAGTCTTGGCAAAATCATAGTAAAGGATGTCGCTTTGGTCGGATTTGAATATTGGCAGCCCCTCCGCCTGGCCGTTTATGTATATTTGATAAGTGTTTGCATGCTCAACTTGCTTAAGCGAAAGCACATATCCTTCCGCTTTTTGCAAAAGTTCAACATCTTCAGGACTGTCAAATCGAATAAGCGGCGAAGCAAGTTTTTCGCTGAAATAGAATGTGTCGGTCAACACTTCTTCGCTTGGAAGGAATTTGTCCTGTGCTTGACTTAATGGAATTGCTCGGACATAAATTTTGTAAAATCCCGCATCAAAGGTGCTTGTTTTGTTTTCTTCTGTTTCAATTTCTTCGAGCTGCATCTCGGAATCGTCATAGGCTGAACTTGACGTTTTTGCAAGTTTATAAGCATATTTTGCAACCTGACTTTCGCCGTCAAGGATATGCTCCCACGAATAATAATTTTGCAATATTTGCTTTCCTTGCAACTTTTCTTGTTTAGATGGAGCTGAAAGAAGTTCAAGGATTTTTGTTGCTTGGCTTGGGCTGACCGTGTCAACATCTTCGCCCACCCTTGTGGCTGTTAAAACAACTTCAAATCTTCCTTCGCCGCCATATGCTTGTGATGTTATTTTTCCAATATTTATGGATGAAATTCCGCCTTCGGTTTGAACCTTGTCAAGATCAAACTCGCCGGCTTCAACATCATTTATTTTCACTTTGAACAAGTTTGCGTTTTTAACTTGTTGGAATGACAAAATTGAATTTTCGCCTTCAAGCGAATGCGTGAGCGACACAATGTCTTCAACATTGTAAATTGTGAAAAGCTTTTCGTTGTCACTTTTCAAAACATTTGACGTTCTTATGCCATCCACTTCAAATTGACTCACATTTGTTGGCAATGCTTGCACATAAAACACATTTTCGCCTTTTACAAGCGAAAATGAAACCGTCAAACTGTTTTGTCCTTCTTGGAACGAAAATCTTTTGCCCGGCTCATCGTTTTGCCAAACAACAAAATCGCGATTAAATTGTGAATCGGTTGAAAATGTGACCGTGACCTGATCGCCATCAACAAATGTTTGAGCGGAAACATTTTTTATTTTTCCAACGGCAACAGGAAATGACTTAACATTTCCGTTTGCAGTGTTAACCCCGCCCATGACTTGATAGTCAAAAGTGTAAATTCCTTCGCCAAGCCCTTCCAACACGCTGGATGAGTTTTTTGCTTCGATGCAACTTTTTTGGTCAGCCCCTGCTTTTGAAACATTTAAAAGCCTTTTTTGTTCACCTTCGCCAGGCTGCCACCTAAGCTCATTGCCTTCAAAACTCATTTCAGTTGACACAAGCTTTGTCACTGAAACGCGAGCAGAAGTGCTTGTTTCCCCTTCGCTTGTGAGAGAAAGGTTTGCTTGAATTGTGCTGTTTTCAGGATAGGAAGCAAAGTTCCATTCTTTTTGCGTTTCGTTCAACACAAAATCAATTCCGTCAACGTTCAAATTTCCTTGGCCTTCGCCTTGCCAAGAAAACTTTCCTGTTTGCGCGCCAAACTCTTGGTCAGCAACAAAGGCAAACTCGCTTGCTCCCTGAACTTGATCAAATGAAAAAGTTATGCTGTTTTTGCACCAGTCGGATTCAAGTATGTCGCCCTGACCATCGCTTTTGACGCAAACTTCATATTCTCCCGGCTCCGACAAAACAAAAAACGTGTCATATGCCGTTTGATAGCTTTCCTGCCCGTTTAAAGTGATTTTCAATGTATATGTATCGGGATCAATCTTTTGCCCATCAACAAAAATTCCGCCGCCGTCCCACGAAACAACTCCGTCATTTGTCACCGCCAAATTTGTTGGCGAATTGAATGAATATGCAACCAAAACATCCAAAGTGTCAACAAGCATTCCTTCATACGTTGCCTTGATGGCAGCCCTGCCTTCCTGCAAAGCAAAAAACTTGTTGCCTTCACGCTTTAAAACATTTTCGTTTGACGATGAAAAATCAGTTGTGCTTGAAGAGACAAAATAATCTTCCACATCAAAACTGTCGCCAACCCTAACCGTTATGTTTTCCTCGGAGAAATGCGATTGCGGCGAAAAGGACTGCGTGCAGCCCACAAAACAAAACAAACTCGTTGTCATTGCAAAGCACAGTGACAAAAAGCTTATTCCAAGTTTTTTCTTTTGATTTTTCACAATTTTATTTTAGCACTTTTGGCATTCTTTTATCAAATAAATTTAATATATTTTTATATTTTCTTTAAAAATGTTCAAATGAATTTTTTTGCCCAATCTGGCTTTGAAATAAATGCCATATTTTGCAAATATTCAAATTTTTGGTCAATTTTTTTGATTTTTAATGAAAAACAATGCAATTTTTGATATTTTTCTTTAAATTTTTTGTTAATTTCGTTTTTTCCATATTTTCCATCGCCGACAATTGGATATCCAAGAAACGCCAGTTGTGCGCGGATTTGATGAGTTCTCCCCGTTAAAAGCTGAGCAACAACAATGCTTGTGGGCGAAGATTTTTTGACAGTTGTGAAAATTGTTTCGATCAAAACCGAATTTTGAACAAAGTTTGGAAAAATTTTAACAAGGCTGTGCGCACTATCCTTTAACAAATAACCCTTTTCAACCTTTCCAGAAAAATTTGGCTGGCCAAAAACCTCACAAACATACTTTTTTTCAACATTTTTTTCTTTAAAAGCCTTTTTTAACGCACTTTCTGCTTCTTCCGTCTTTGCAAAAATCATAATTCCGGTGGTGTTTCGGTCAAGTCGGTGAACAGCCCTTGCCTTTAGTTGTTTTTCTAGGCTTTGGTCGCCTTGCGTTTCAATTTCAACGCCTTTGTCAATCACAATCACATTTTCATCTTCAAAAACAATTTTAAATCGCTTTTGAGGAAGCTGCGAAGCAAAAATCGTTATTGTTGTGCCTTTTTTCACAACGGCATCTTCATTTAATCTCTTCCCGTCAACCTTCACATCTTTGTTTTTCAAAATTCTGTTGGTTTCAGGTTTGGAAAAGCCATAATTTAACAAAATTGAGCGTAAATTTTGTTCTTTTTCGATTTTTAGATCAATTTTTTGCATATTTTTTCTTTCTCCAAAATAAATTATATCACAAATTATTTTTTTCACATACTGTTTTCTTGCAAAAAAATCATTGATAAAAGGATTAAAAAATGAACGATCTTGTCACAATTGAAAATCAAAAACAAATAACCATCAAAGGGGCAACAAAAGTTTTGTCGTCAACACAAAATCAATCTGTTGTTGAGGTTGAAGGCAGCACTTTGGTTGTTTCTGGCTCAAATTTGGAAGTAAAAAAGCTTGACCTTGACAACAAAGAAGTTGTTTTTTCTGGAAATATTTCATCGTTGAAATTTAATAACAAGGCAGAAAAACAACCTTTTTTGAAAAGGATATTTAAATAATGCTTTATTCTTCTTTGTCGCAGCCACTTGTGTGGACGACTCTTTTTTGTGCAGGTCTTATCTGCGGGCTAATTTATCCCGCCACTTTGTTTTTTATCAAAAAAATCAAGAAAAACACAATAATTAGGCATTTGTTTGACTTTATTTTCGTGATTTTGTGCGGTTTTTGCTATTATTTTTTAAATTTATATGTAAATTATGGGCAATTCAGATTTTTTTCTGTGGTGGCATTTTTGCTCGGTTTTGGACTGGCGTGGCTTGCAACAGAAAAACTTTTTGCAAAACTTGTAAAAACATGCTATAATAAATTCCATGGAAAAAGAAAAGCGAAAAAAGGTGATTAAAATTGTTTTATATGTTTTGTTTGGACTTGCTGTTGCCGCAGTGATTGCGTTAAGTATTGCGGCAAACGTTATGAAGGACAAAACAGATCAGTTAAACAAAAAAAACAAGGAGTTTGAAAACTTAACCCCGCCCGTTTCAGAACAAATCGTTAACGAAAGCAATGATTTTATCGCCAAATTTGTTGAAAATAATTGAAGAAAGGTGACCTTCTTCAATTTTTTTAATTAAAAAATCTGACAAAACAAATTGACTCAAGCTCACTAAAAGCAAAACAATCGTCCCATACACCAAAACGCCCATGCCAATTCCTAGCAAAAAACCAAAAGCTCTATTGCTTACAACAAAAAATTTAAATTTTATTTTTTTAAGCACAAGCATTTGAATAATTTTTAATATTAAAAAAACAACAAGAAAAATCATTAAAAAACTAAATAATTTCAAAAAAATATGATAAATTGGCTCTTTTATTGCTTCTTCAATTGAAAAAGAGCCAACAAAATGAATTTTGCCAACAAGCATCAGCAAAAAACTTTTTGCATAAAGCGGCAAATCCAAAGAGTTTAAAAACAACTGCATTTCGTTTGCGCTAAAAAATTTTTGCTCCGTTAAACCTACGTCTATGCTTTTCAAAACTGATGAAACAGCATCATAAACGGCTGTTTTCAAAAAACAGCCATTTGCCAAAGCAAAGCTCAACTTCGTGCAAAAACAAAACGCCAGCAAAATTGCCGCAATAAAGCTCAAAAGTGAAAAAGCGCTTTTGGCAAAACCCTTTATCGTTCCCCTAACTGCAAAAAAGGCGATCACGCCGACAAGAAGTCCGTCCACAGCTCAATTTTTGACTAAGACAAAAATTTTTTGCATAAAATAATTGACAATTTGTTTTTGCAATGATATTATATGAGCGCAAACAGTTTTTCTCCCTCCCTAACTGTTGCAAAGCGAACTTGCGAATTGCCATTAACGGCTTTTCGCAAACTTTAAGCTTTAATATTTTGCCTCCTTAGCTCAGCGGTGGAGCACTCGGCTGTTAACCGATAGGTCGTAGGTTCGAATCCTACAGGGGGCGCCATACAAGATGTGTTTTGGCGCATCTTTTTTTGTTGATGAGAGCCTGCGACCTAAAAGAACCATTTTCGCTCCTTCGCCGGGTTCTTATTGGTGTCGCAAATGGTTCGAGCCAGGCGCCAAATGGTGTTTAACTCACACATTTTTATTTCAGATGAGAGCCTGCGACCTACAAGAACCATTTTCGCTCCTTCGCCAAGGTTCTTATTGGCTCGCAAACGGTTCGAACCAGGCGCCAAATAGTGTTTAAATCACTCATCTTTTATTTCAGATGAGAGCCTGCGACCTAAAAGAACCATTTTCGC
>CANQRE010000022.1 GCA_947626175.1 uncultured Clostridia bacterium | reverse complement strand
GCCTGTGCCCATCATTGAATCAAATGAACTTTCTTCAAGTTCGTCAAATCTTATGCCCTTTTGCTTAATCCACTGGCCAAGTTCACGAATTGGAATAACAAAATCAACAGTGCCAGTGCGAAGAATTTCGGCCTTTTTTGCTGTGCAAGGAGTGATTGCAACACTGACAATTTGTTTTTTTGCAATTTTTTTGGCTTTTGCCCAATATGATTTTATCATTGCTCCTTGCATTAAAATTGGACTGAGGCAAGATGAAAGATATTTTGTTTTTTCAGGATAAAAAATTTCAACAAATTTCACCCACGAAGGGCAACAACTTGTCATAAGTGGCAAATTTTTCTTTTGTTTTAATCTTGTCACAAGCTCATTTGCCTCTTCCATAACAGTTAAATCTGCTCCGAAAGTTGTGTCAAAAACAAAATCTGCGCCAAGTTTTCGAAGCGCACAAATCATTTTGCCTGTGCATATCGTTCCTTCTGGCAGACCAAACTCTTCTGCAAGCGAAACTCTTGCGGAAGGAGCTATTTGAAAAACAATAACTTTGTTTTTTTGCTGAATTATTTGCTCAAGCTGCGGATAATGCGGCTTTATGCCAATAGCCCCTGTTGGGCAAGCAAGCGAGCATTGCCCGCAATCAACACACACCGTGTTGCATTTGCATTTTTGAATGTCATAAAAGCCATAAACGCCTTGCTTAAACCGACAAACTGACTTGCAATTGCCACATTTAACGCATTTTGTTTCGTCCCTGACAATGGCAGGATTTGTGTCATCAATATCCAAAAAAACTGTTTCTTCCCTTTGTTTTGGCTTAACTTTTTCAAAAAGTTGTTTTGAAGCATGACAACCAGGGCAAGTCCAATTTTCATCCAATTCGTCAATATCGCCCTCAAAAATATATCCACAAACTTTGCAAATGTATTTTGCCATAAGAACTCCTTTACAGCAAAAATTCTACAATATTTTCACTTTTTTTCCAAATAACTTTGAAAAAATAATTGATTATTTTTCACTTGCGGTGAATTTGGATTGATTTTTTGTGACAAAAGGTGCATTTCATAAGCTTTTTGCATGTTGTTTTTCTTATAATAAACCCAAACAAGGGTCAAAAGCGGCAAAAATTCATGCTGCTCCTGCGTTTCAAACGTTCCGCCTTCAGTGTTAACGGGAATTTGCATTGCCCTATGCAAAAAAACAAGAGAGTCGTCAAAGCGGCCCATTCTTGCCAGCAAATTTCCAATTTTATAGCAAACAGCACAGTTTTCACGGCAATAACGCATGCTTAAAAACAAAAAATCCAAAGCTTTTTGTTTTTCGCCAAGCAGATCAAAGCAATCTGCGCAGTCCATGCAGGCTTGAACTTTGTTCAAATTCCACCCATCAGGCATATCCAAAAACTTTTCAAATTGAACAATTGCATTTTGATATTGTCTTGCAAAATAAAGCTCTCGAGCATAAAAAAATTGCTCTCTAGCATCAAAAATAACGCCTTTTTTAAGCATTTTTTGATAAATTTTCAAATTTCTGTCCGATTGAGTAACTTTTTGCTTTTTGTGATAAATGCTTATATCTATTTTTTCAAGGCTGTTTGAAAGGGGAATAAATTCATGAACAAAACCCTTCCATTTAAAGTTTTTTGACCTTTTCACAATCCTTTCTCGCCAAAATTTGCATGTTGGAACAAGATTTTCATCACAAGATTGAACATACCAAAGCATATACATATCTGGATGCTTTTTTCTGTTTTTTAACTCTTGAATTTTGGCAATGTCATCATTTAAAACAATGTCATCTGCGTCAAGCCACATCACAAGACCATATTTTGCCTTGGAAAAAGCAAAATTCCGTGCGCAGGCAAAATCATCATGCCACTTGAAATCATATATCTTGTCTGTAAACTTTTTTGCAATTTGTTTTGTTGCGTCAGTTGAGCCCGTGTCAACAATCACAATTTCATCTGCAAAACTCTTGGCGCAAGCAAGACACCTTTCAAGCACAAGTTCTTCATCTTTCACAATCAAACAAACAGAAAGCTTCATACAACAACATGATATTCAACAGCAAAAAATTTGTTAAATTTTGAAAATTAACAAAAAATTATCAAAAAAATGCAAAAAAATTGAAAAAATAAGCACTTTTTTGCCAAATTTTGCATGGGAAATAAATTAAAAAGGAGTTTTTATGACAATTGATGAAATAAAAGCCGAAACCAAAAAACAGTTTTCTCTTTTAAGACAAGGTGACCCTGATGCAAAAGCAAAAATTGTGGAACTGAACATAAAACTTGTTTACGATGTTGCCAACAAACTTTCAAATTTGACAAAAAAATTCAATTTTATCGATCTTGATGACCTCATTCAAACAGCAAGTTTGGCAATGCTTAAGGCAATTGACACTTTTGATGAAACAAAAAAAGGAAGTTTTCCAACTTATGCAGTGACCTGTATGCGGAACGAAATTTTGGCTTTGAACAAAAAATTGAGTTCATGCTATGAAGAAACAATATTAAACAGTCCCGTTTCGCAAGACAATGAAGAAGAACTTGTGGATTTGTTATGCGGCGGAAAATCACCTGAAGAAGTGCTGTTTTGTGAAGATAAGGCAATTTTTGCATCATTAGTTCAAGCATTGCCAAAATGTGAGCAAAAATTTTTGACGATGAAATTTATTGACCTTGCCCCGCCGGAGCTTATTGCAAAAAAATTTAAGATTTTGCCTGAAGATGTTGATGTTGTTATGGACAGCATTTTTTCGTCAATAAAAAAACGCTTAAACGGAAAGCCAGGCTACTCGGTTTTGTTCAAAAGAGAGTTGTTTTTTGAAAATATTGCTTCTTTTCAAAGTGATTTTTATGACCCTCTGCCGCCAAAAACAAAGCTATTTTTTGATCAAACTGTTTTAAAATCTCCCCTTTCCACACTTTTGCAATTCAAAAGCAATCACAATTTGACTTACGATCAAGCCCACCGAATTCAAAAAGGCATTGACTCAAGGCTTGAAACATTTTATTTGAAAAACATTCTTTTGATTTCCAAAACCACAAAAGAAGTTTTGCAAAAGTTTTTGCAAGAAACAATGCCTGACGAAACCAGTCAAAAGGAATTTGAAAAAATTTTATCAAAAAAAGAAAAGCAAATGTTTGACCAAATCACCCATTCCGAAAACTCACAAACAAAATATGACGACAACAAAATAAGAAAAGCAATATTAAAAAAAATGATAATTTACGAAAAAATAAATAAAAATGACTTAAAAACTCAAAAAAATGTGATAATTTGACAAAATTATTAAAAAATAAAAATTTTTTTTTGCTTTTGAATATGCCTGAAAAAAAGATTTCGTTTTTTATTTTTGTTCATTTTTTAAGGCGATAATATTTATAGATATATTAAAAAAATATATTTATTATATTATTTAACACATAATTTATTTTGAATTTGCAAAGAATTATGTTAGAATAATCTTGTCAAAATTTGACAGAAGAGGTAAGCAAAATGAACAAATTCAAAAAAGCGATATGTTTTTCATTTTTTGCCACAGCTGCCATTGGAATGGCAACTGGAGTGTGCGTGCTTGGGGTCAACTCACCAGCGTCAAACATTTCAACAGCAACTTATTCAGAGCCAACAATAACAAATCCTGTGCTTCAGGATTATTTTTCTATTGAAAACGCTCAGAACAGCACCTACTTTTTTAGCAACACTCTTTCAGCGTCAAGACCTCTTACATTCAAATTTAACACTTCTGTTGATGTTCAAAAATACATACCTTCTGAAGGCGACACAATTTATTACAATGGAAATAAAAATAGTGACAACTTTGTTACAGCTGAAACTTCGCCAACCATAAGCAATCACGTATTTAAATATATTCCAAACCCAGCATCACCAAACACTTACAACTACTTTGACATTTCGCTCCCTTCAATAACTGTTGACGGCGTTTCCGTCACCGTTGTGGGAGATAACACCCTTGACAAACTTGTTTTGCAATCGCCACAACAAGTATTATTCCCAGCGGAAGACGAAATGCAAGCCATTTATCCTGACACCTTCAACATGAAGGTTGTTTACGATCCAACAAATGATGCCTTTAATGATCTCGGGCCAAATCAAGTTGGCGCAAAAATTGATGAAGCAAAAGTTAGTTCAACTAAAAGCGGCTTACAAGTTACTCCTGCTACACTCACCTTAAACAAAACAGGTGTTTTGGCAATAAACCTTCCTTTCAGCATTCACACAGTGACAGCAACAAAATCAACCACAACAAATGGATTTGAAGAAATTGAATCAGAAGGCTATCCAATCAACGATGCAATCACACAGCAAGTTTTGTTTTTGAATAATGGCGATTATTATGAAAACCAATCAATGCAAAACGAAACTCCAAAATTTTCATACGACAGCAACATTTTGAACAGAACAAATGTTTCTCTCAGCGAGTCAGCCACACATCAATACAACTATTTTTACAACTATCAATCATCTTCGCTTCCTTGGATAAAATACGATCCAAAGCGATTTAGATTTACAATCACAAAATCACTTAACAACAATTCACAAAGCGAGCGTTTGCTTTATGACCCTCAAACAAAAAGCATTTCAATCCAAGACGAAAACGGACAAGCTTTTGATTCAACCCAAATTTTGAACGACATTGTTTTGGATAGCAGCGAAATGGTCACGCTGTATTTTAACGATGTTGGCGAATACAACATTGGCTATGACATTTTATACACACAAAGCGAGGCCGAAAGCAACAACTTTAACGTTTACACAATTGACAGAAGCATAAAAAACCAAAAATATCAAAAGGTTTATGTTTTTGGCTCACAAATTCAATTTTCCAACTATTCAACAGGCAGCACTTTTAGCGAATTTAAAACTATTGTTGATCACAAGTTTGACACAAGCTCAGCTGATATAACATACAATTTCAAAGATGAGTTGTCTAGTATTGGAGATTTGTTTGGCACTGACAGCGAAAAAGCTGCCACGGCTTTAAACACGATTACAGAAAAACTTAAAGAACCTGTTTCAACAAATCAAGCTCCGATAAAGCTTTCATATTATTTCACTTCCCCTTCGATTGTTGTTTACACAAAAGTGAATGAAACTTGGACAAAATCAGCCAACACCTACACACAAACATCAACTTTTTCAAATGCGGATGAATATCTCATCGCGGCAAAATATTCTTTTGCAAACCACACAACAACTGAGGGCAGCGAAGATGACGAAGCCAAATTTTATCAGCTGTTCCACTTTAGGCTTGAAAATCAAACCCCTGAAGTTATAGTAAAAGCCGGCGACAATCTTCAGGACGCACAAGATCAAGAATTGCAGCTTGGCTCAAATGCTTACACAAACAAACCTTGCGTTGTGATCACCGATCCAAAGTTTAAGAACACATACAATTCATCAGTTGTGTTTGAACTTGAACGAGAGGATTTCACCGGCGGAGCAAGTGATCCACGACAAGCCATTCAAAAAGACAATTCCGGCAAATGGAATTTTGACGAAAACGGAAATGTTGTGATTGAAGAGCAAGGAAAATACACGATTTACATAACATATCGCACTCAAACTCAGCAACAAAAACCTATCATCCGAAAATTTAATATTGACCGCGAAGACATTCAGGATATTCAAGCTTATGCAGTTGAAACCGATTTAAATCAAAGAGATCACATTGTTACTCCTGGTATTGACACTTTGACAAATCAATCATTCATTCTCACCTGGCAAAATCAAAAACGAAGCGGGGCTTTGACAAACGCATATTATCGTCATTTCCCTCTTTCTGCAAACACTTTGTATTCCGACCCAGAACAAATAAACAACATTGTCAACATGTTTTTGGGGAACGGACTAAATGCTCTTGCAACAAACAAAACACTGGATATGTCCTCTGATGACAACGCTGCTTGGCCACAATATTACAACCCAGTTGATGCGCTGAACACGTCAAATCAAATTGTGCAATCAAGTTTTGTAAAGCGTGCTGCAGGCCTTTATGTGTTCCAAATTTTTGACACGGCTGGCAACAGCAAAGTTAAGATTGTTATGCTTGATGATTCAAATCCAATGTTTGTGCTTAGAACTTCAACGGGCTATTCGCTTTTCACTTCAAACTATCACACGCTTTCAACAGACGCATCCATTGTTTGGTCGAAAAACAAAGCCATTTTCGTTGACGGATGGAACAACATAAGTTCAAGTTGGAATGAAGAACAAACAAACACCTTGTTCAAAAACGAACGCGGCGAAAAAGACGAAAAATTGTTTAACGCATTTAAAGACTTTTTCTCTTCAGAAAACACAATTTCTGTTTCAAACCTGCAAAACTCAAGTTTCAACGGAACATATTTCAATGTGCCAATCGTTTTTGAAACAGCAAATGAAGTTAAAAATTATTTATACGCTTACAAGGACAGAAGCTCCGAGCTTACAACAATGATTGCAAGTGACGAAACTGAAAAAGATATCCGTTTTTCATATTCAGTTCATTACACGCAGTCATCTTCCGGAGCAATAACATTCTATTTTTCAACAAACCCAAGTTCACAAACCAGCCCAATTTATTTGAAAGTGCTTCCAAATGGCGAAACCGAGCAAGTTGAAAGCACAATTGTTCACACTTCTGATGACAGAACTGAAATTCAAATAGAAAATCTCAAAGTTCAAGATGCCGCAATTTGGCTTAGAACCACAAATGGACGAAAAGAATATTTCTATGCAAAGGACGACCAGGAAGCCACGCTTACTTCTGTTGAAAACAGTGCAACAAAAGTGTCTTACAACCAAACCGACTTTGCAAAGGTTGACTTTGTTGACATGGAAGGCACCTACATCTTTATGATTCGAGATACGTCCAACACCAAAGGCAGAAATCTTGACAGACTTCAACAATTTTTGAATTTTTCATCAAGCTATCAATACATCCGTGTGACTGGCGACACATCCAACACTCACATTTATGCAAAGAGCGCTGACGATCAAGAAATTCCTTTAACTGAAGCCGTTTACTCCGACATTGGAATCACAGAAGACGAAAACAGTTTCAAAACATCTTACAACCTTCCTTCATCATATGACAAACTGTATGTTTCATTCCTTCCAACAATTGAAACTCCAAACGGCAGGTCGCAAGTCGACAAAGTAAAACTTGAATTTTATGCTTTTGTAACAAGCAATGATGCAGCGCTTGTTCCAGAAAGTGATGCAAAAATTTTCTCTGACGATGTGAGAGTTAATTATTACACAACACTTTCTTCAACCCCGGCAACTCAAATCTTGTATGATTTTTCAAAAGACGGCGAAAGCACCGACGTGATTGAACGAGAACTTAACCCTGGTGCAGACCAAAAAACCAGACCAGGAAAATATGTTTTGACAAGAACATATGTGACCAATTCATCTGGCGAAGAACTGGTAAATTATTTTGTAAATCCTTTTGATTATCAACAACGAACAATAAGTGCAAATGAAGACAGATTTAATGTTATCGAAAAAGAAGCGCAAACATATTCGTATGAAAAACGCTCTTACACTTACACAGTTAACGGGCAAAAAATCAAATTTGACATTTCACAATTTGACAAGATTTTGAAAATTGATTATCAAACCGCTCAAATCTCCTCAACTGAGCCAGATTTTAACGGGCACGCATTGTCCGTTAACAACAAAACCGTTAAGATTGACGTAAGCGCTGACGGATCGCAGCAAGACACAAACGGAACTGTTTACTGCACAAGAACAATCACAAACAATGGAAAAACAGTTTATCTAACATTTAGGACAAACATTGAAAGCTATGCGTTAAGCAGCTTAATAAGCAAAGCTAATGATGAAGAAGATGGTTACGTTTCGTCAACAGTGAACACAAGCGCTCGTGTGAACCCTGTGGGCGGCGAAATGCTTGTGAACATGTTTGATGGTCAAACAACAGTTGTTTCAGTCACATTCCCTTACTTTGACGGACTGTTGCGTGCAAACGAAAACTTCTGGACTCAGGAAAACACAACCGGACTGGATGGATTTTCAGAAGTTGAACTTTCACAAGTTTTGACAACAAACAAACTTCCTGTTGCAATTTATATTCCAAGCGAAAAATACACTTTGTCAAACAAAAGATCTTTGTCCGGAAACAATTTGTTAAGCTTTGAAAGTTTTGAAAACAAAGATTTGAATTATTACAACACTGAAACCTATGCGTCAAGCTCAATCATTGTTCCATATCAACTTCACGCAGAAATAAGCCTGACAACTGCAAACAACACTTCAATAGTTTACACTTCATACAAATACAATGAAACCGACCTGACAGAAGCGTCTGAAAATGGATTCTTGAAATTTAAAAATGCTCAAACTCAGGAAGAAATTTCAAGCTTCAACACACCAGGAACTTATGTTGTTACAATCACTCAGGGTTACAACTTGCAAGGCGGAACAGAAGGTTCATTCAAAAAATCATATCGCTTCAAGTTTATTGTTGAAGAGCCAACTCCAAGTTTTGACATCACGGCAAATGGTGCTCCGCTTCGCGGCTTGCCATCCAGCTCAAATTTGGTTTACACAAATTCCAACACTGTTAATGTTCGCTGGACCGATTTTAATTCAAGGTTTATGTCCGACATTGACAAATCTTACATCACATTGCAAGCACACAACGCTGACAACACCAGAATGTGGAGCCATGTTCTTTCAGTTGCCAGCGGAAGTGTTGAAGTTGTTAACAATGACGAGGCTCGTCCAATCCCTGTTGGAGCATTCAGCTATCAAATCAGCGGGGTTACAAACATTCTCGGCATAAATCTTGAAACGCTTGGGCTGTTCAGTCAAAATCGCCGCATTTCAATCACGATGAGATATCAAGGCTCCGAAAACGCCACAACAACCAAATCTGTGTCCGTGGACAAGAGAGCCCCTTCTGAAAATGTTGAAAGAATGGTTTCTTCCTTGAAATCACTGTTCCCTTCACAAACGGCGTTTAACGTTCGAAGATATTTGGACATAAACGGCAGCGAAGTCACACTTGACGAAGCCGCTTACAACGTTTCGCAAAATGTGGGCTACTTTGAAAAATATTACTTCACTGTTGAAAAATCTTTCTTTCAAAACCTTGTAAGTTATGTAAGAAATGTTCGCTTGTCGCCAATTTATCAAGGCGAAACATATGACGTGTTCTTCAAAGAGCTAAAAAGTGATTGGACAGAAACAGAATTTGGTGATTTTGTTGAAGCACAATATGAATTTAGCAATTTGCAAGCTCCAAGCGGAGATTTGGAAGGCAAGTTCTTTGAAGTTGTTGAACGCGACCTTGCTGGAAACTTGGCAATATATGTTGTTTATGTTCCAAGTGAAGATGCAGGACAAACAAAAGATGGCGTTTTGACAAACAATGATGAAAATGAAGCAAAGCAAGGAATCTTTTTGCTTGACTCAACAACAAAACAAGCCAGCGACCAAGCAATCTTGAGCGGCAAGCTTTCAATGTTTGGATCAACAAACACAAGGATAAGCAACATCAATTTCCTTGGCGACAGCTGGACAAGATTTTCAATTGGAAACAGAGCATATATGTTCACTCCTGCGCTTAGCGAAACACAAGTTCTTGACCTTTCAACAAATCAACCTGTTGATTTGAGAAACCTTTTGCAAGGGCTTAGCGGAACAATACAAATTCAAATTGCAGACCGCCGACAAAACCTTGCATCCATCACTCCAGCGTTTAAAACAATGCGTCTTGTTTTGCGTGACGGAACAAGATTTGAAGCAAGTTTTGCAAATGGTTCAATTGAAGAACTTGCTCTGACAAATGTGAACACTTCAACCTTCTATCCAGTTAAAATTGAAATCACAATCAACGCAATTCCATTCACCATTGAAAGCAACCCAAATGATATTGCAAACTTGACAAACGCTTCATATGATTACATATTGGCTTGGAACAACAACGAAAATGCGGTTGTAAGCCTTCAAAATTCAATTTTCACAATCTCTCTTGGGCAACGCGACAATGGAACAAAAATCAAATACAAAATTTTTGACTGCTTTGGAAATGTTCTTAGCACTTCACATATTGTTGGAAGCGAAATAATTGCCGATCCAGTGACAAGCACAGGAAACTTGTATCAAAGCCTTGAAGAATATGAGCGCGAAAACAAAATGTTCTATATAAGCCCAACCAACATCAGTTACAAATTCTATTCGTCACTGTATAGCTATGACATCTCTTCACCAGATATCGAAAAAACAGACATTGACAAATGGGCAAGTCCAAGTCTAACAAGCAACAACATCACCACCTTAACATTCAAAGCACCAGAAGGAACTAAGGTTTACAACACTCGCTTTGTGCTGAAGCTATATGATTTGGAAGATGAGGGCAAAACAGAAGTTGCTGACACAATTTACTTGCATTTGTATCAAATGCTCCCTGCTTTGAGAACGGGATCTGAAACATTTGAATCATCAATGTTCTTCCGCGATCCAAACAACCGAAACATCACATCTGACATTTTCCAAACAAACTCAAATGCACAAAGGGTTTCAATTGATGGCACTGATTATCTCATCACCGCACAAGGTGTGACATTTGCAAGCCGAATCAGATTGTTCTATTCAACTCCTGACAATTTGCCTTTCCCAGTTGCGGTTTCAGTTTACAAGAGCGATGGCTCACTTGGCAGCGGATTTGCAAATGTTGCGTCAGGATCAGATTTTTCAGAAAGCGGAATATACTTCTTCCTTGTAAAATACACATCACCTGTTCTTGACAAGGAATACAGGCTGTATCAAGTTGAAATCATGGACTTTAACGATGAGTTTTACACCGTTACATCCAATGGTGCCAGGGTTGAAAGAGCCAGCGTTCCATATTATGACGAATATGAAGACCACTCTGATTATTACATTGTAAATTCAAGTGGCGCAATTGTTGTTGTTCCAAATGTATATCAAAAAGTTGTTGTGTTCTTGGAAAGCACAACCACTTTGGATGGCATTGAAACACGCAAATATGAAGTGACAAACTTGAAAGATGAAGACGGAAATATGCGAGATGATATGACCGGGCTTCAACCATTTGACACACATGTTTATGTGACAACAATTCCTTCCACAAACACTCCTGTTAAGGAAGCATATTTCACCTTTGATGGAATTGAACAAACATCGCTGTTAAACCTTTCAACAAACTCGCTCACTGCTCAAATTCCAGAAGATCAAGGCATTACATCGCTTAAGATTTACTTCTTGAAATACAATGGAATTCCGGCAAACGAAAACATTATCACAATTCAAAAAGACGGCGTTTCCTTCCCAGTTGAAACAAAAGATGCTGGCGACAACAAATATTATGTTGAGTTATCACGCACGGGAACTTACACAATCACCCTTTCCGACACAAGCAAAAACGTTCAAACATTTGGAAGGGACAAAGTTTTGAATTTGACACTATTAAACGATGTTGCATTTTCAATGACATTCACAAATGCAGACGGCGTGCAACAAACAACTGACCCAATTCAAAAAGGTGTGTTCAACAATCAAGTTCTTCTCACTCTGCTTAACAAAGAAACCTATTACACCACCACATCAACAGGAAGCGGAGAACAGCTGATCAAATCTGTAAAGCGAAATGGCATTGATTATTCACAATATGTGTTTGACAGAAACAACGGAACAATTTTGTTTAACGAGCCGGGATACTACAACATTGTTTTCTCAGCAACAAGCAGCGCCCTGAACCTTCCACTTCGTGAAACAACTTATTCATTCACAATCGTTTCGCCAGACGAATCAAGATATGCCTTCGAGTTTGCTCAGTTTAACAATTATTACATTGAATCAATCTCAAAAGGCACACAAGGTGACATAACCAAAGATGCAAATCAAGCGGTTCCCGAAGCTCTTAAAAACAAATTCCCAACAACAAATGTTGGAGGACAAGAATATTTGCGAGCTTTTGCAACTTCGTTTGGAGATACAAACGACTCAGCTTTGGCTTCAATCCTTGGCGAAGGAAAATACACTGTGACAATTGCCACAGCACAAAATCTAAATCGGGATGATTATTCCAAAACAACAAAATTCTCCTTCAATTTCTGGATTAACTCAAAACGCGTTCCTATCGACATTTCAGCAAATGAAGGTGAATCAACAAGCAAAAACATAACTGTTTCGTTTAATGCGGAAAGAGTGTTTGAAGCTGTCGGTGAATGCAATATCACAATTGGCGCAAATGTTTATCACCTTAGTGGCGACACAATCCAAGGACTTGGAACTGTGACACAAAACATTTCAAGCTCAGGAACTTACTTCATCACAGTTCATTCAATGAGCGGCAGCTTGCTTTACAGCTACAAAATAATCAAAACCGAGCCTCTCAATGCTTGGGCAATTGCAGCAATTGTTATTGCAGGCGTTGTGCTTATTGCAGTTGCAGTTGTAATCTTCCTGCTTCGAAAGAGAATCAAGGTTAAATAAAAAATGCGACATTAAGTCGCATTTTTTATTGTTTTGTTTTTGTAGGTTCTTTTGTTGTATGCTGTTATTTGTTTTTTTTAGCACCCTATTTCATCAGGTTGTTCTGCAATGATTTCGTCTTCAGCAAAAATCGCATCATCTTCTTTTTGATCGTTTTCATTCAGTTTTTCGAGAAACATATCGTTTTTAAGTTTTTGATACCCAAGCACTCTCATTGCCGCGGTGCAACCGATTGCTCCAAATTGTGCGGCACCTATCACTCCCACTCCAGATGCACTCAACCCAGTGCCAACCGCTCCGTCAGAGCAAGCGCCTGCAACCACAAGTGCTATGCCAGCAAGTGCACTCGCCGTTGCAATGCCAAACATGCTTTTTATGACTTTGGAGCTATCGAACCACTCAATCTTTTTTAATATTTTTGCATTTTTTTCTTTGATTCTGTTTGCAATTGTTTGCCTTTCATTTATGTCATCAGCATTGAAATTTAGGTGATAGAAAACCGCAAACTCGTTGTCTTTTGCCATTTTTGTTTGCAACATTTTATCGAATTTTGCTTTGCTAAAAACGCGATTTTCGTCAACGCTCTTTTTTAAGATTCTTTTATAAATTTTTTCATTCCTGTTCATTTTTGGCCTCGTTGTTTTTATGATATATTAAAAACCGCGTTTTGTCAATACCATTAAAAAACTTTGCCAAAAAAAAAGCAGACCTTGCGGTCTGTTTTTTGTTTACATTGTTGTCACAATTTTAACGCCAGGGCCCATTGTTGAGCAAACTGAAATATTTTTGAAATATTGTCCTTTTGCTGCAGCAGGTTTTGCCTTTTGAAGAGCGTCAATAATTGTTCTGTAGTTTTCCATAAGTTTTTCTTTGCCAAAGCTTACTTTGCCAAGAATAACGTGAACATTGTTTGTTTTGTCAAGACGATATTCAACTTTTCCGGCTTTAACTTCTGTTATCGCCTTTTTAACGTCCATTGTCACAGTTCCGCTTTTTGGGTTTGGCATAAGTCCTTTTGGGCCAAGCACTCTTGCCACACGACCAACAACACCCATCATGTCAGGAGTTGTGATACATACATCAAAATCAAGCCATCCGCCTTGGATTTTTGCAACAATTTCTTCTGCGCCAACAAAGTCTGCGCCAGCTTTTGTTGCTTCATCGGCTTTGTCACCTTTTGCGATAACCAAAACTCTGACAGATTTTCCTGTTCCGTGTGGAAGAACAACAACGCCACGAACTTGTTGGTCAGCATTTCTGCCGTCAACGCCAAGTTTTACGTGAAGTTCAACTGTTTCATCAAATTTTGCTTTTGCTGTTTCAAGCACATGAGTGAACGCTTCGTCAACTGGATAAGCGGTGGACTTGTTGTAAGTTGAAAGAGCTTGAGTCATTCTTTTTCCGTTTTTCATAGTCTGCCTCCTAATCCGTGATTGTCACGCCCATGCTGCGTGCAGCACCTTCAATCATGCTCATTGCAGCCTCCATGCTTGCAGCATTAAGGTCAGGCATTTTTGTTGTTGCGATTTCGCGAACTTGAGCATTTGTAAGCGTTCCGACTTTTTGTT
>CANQRE010000021.1 GCA_947626175.1 uncultured Clostridia bacterium | reverse complement strand
GAATTGTTTTGCGCGGCAGGGCAGAAATTGAAGAGCTTGCAAGTGGAAAACAACGAATTGTCATCACCGAGCTTCCCTATCAGGTCAACAAGGCAAAATTTATCATTCAAGTTGCCGATTATGTCAAAGCAAAGCGCATTGAAGGCATAAGCGACATAAAGGAAGAATCTGACCGCTCGGGAATGCGAATTGTCATCGACATCAAAAAAGACGCCAATGCCCAAGTTGTTTTGAATATGCTTTACAAACACACTCTTTTGCAACAAAGCGGCGGAATAATCATGCTTGCGCTTGTTGAAGGAACTCCAAGAATTTTGAATTTGAAAGAAGTGCTTGAATATTATCTCGCTCATCAAATTGAAGTTCTCACAAGAAAAACAAAGTTTGACCTTGCAAGGGCAAAAGAGCGTGAACATATTGTCAAAGGTCTTGTCACAGCACTTGCCAATATAGACGAAGTGATTGCAATAATCAAAGGCTCTGACGACAAGCAAGACGCAATGGAAAAGCTCACTCAAAACTTTGAACTTGATGAAATTCAAGCAAATGCAATTTTGGAAATGAAACTTTCTCGCTTGACAAGCCTTGAAGTTGAAAAACTTAACGAAGAACTCAAGGACCTTGAAGAAAGAATTGCCGATTTTGAAGATATTTTGGCAAAGCCTGAAAGGATCAAAAAAATTATTCGTGACAACCTTGAACAAATCAAAGCTGATTTTGCAGAACCAAGAAAAACTGAAATCAGCATGGATATGGGCGGAATTGATATTGCCGACCTTATTGAAAAAGAAGACGTTGTCATTTCGATGACGCATATGGGCTACATCAAACGCATGTCAACAAGCGAATATAAAGCTCAAAAACGTGGCGGAGTTGGAATCACTGCACACAAGACAAAAGACGAAGATTATGTTGAGCAAATGTTTATCACTTCTTCTCACGATGACCTTTTGTTCTTCACCACAAAGGGCAAAGTTTATGCGATAAAGGCATATGAAGTGCCAGAAGCGCAGCGAACAGCAAAGGGTAGGAGCATTGTCAACCTTATTGCACTTGACGGCGATGAAAAAGTGACAACAATCATCCCACGTGGCGAAAAAGCTGAAGGCAATCTCATCATGGCAACGCAAAATGGCCTTATCAAAAAAACAAATCTTAAAGAATTTGAACGCATCAACAAAAACGGAAAAATTGCAATCACTCTTGTTGATGGCGACAGACTTATTGGCACAGAAATGACAAATGGCGAAAGTGAAATTTTGATTGCTTCAAGCTTTGGCAAATGTATTCGTTTTTCTGAAAAGGACGTTCGAGCAACAGGCCGCGGATCGCAAGGAGTCAAGTCTATGTCCCTTGCCGAAGGTGACAAGATCATTGACATGACAATCGTTCGCGAAGGCTCGCAAATTGTCACAATCACCGAAAACGGATTTGGCAAACGCTCCAGCGTGGATGATTATCGTTTGCAGGGTCGTGCTGGAATGGGAATCAAAGCGGGTTCGTTTAACGAAAAAACAGGCAAACTTGTGGCATTAAAGCAAACGAGCGGGGATGAAGACATTTTGATGATCGCCGACAACGGAGTCATCATCAGAACGCCAGTTGATTCCATCAGTCAATTCTCGCGTGTAAGCCAAGGCGTGAAAGTTATGCGCCTGAAAGGCGGAGCAAAAATCGTGAGTGTGGCTCTTGCAGCAAAGGATGAAGAAGATCAGTCGGCCCAAGCTGAAGGCGAAGAAGAAATCGAAGAAAATGACATCGACAAAGAAATGATGCTTGAAGAAACTGAAGAATAACAAAAAAAGGTGGCAGCGCCGCCTTTTTTGTTGACAATTTGCTTGTGAGCGGGTAAAATATTTGAGTGATTTTTAAGGAGAAATTTATGCCAGAATTTGTTAGACCAAGACCTATATTCCCAAAGCGCGCAGTTGTCACCGGCGGCATGCCATATGGCAACAAAGAGCTTCACTTTGCTCATGTTGCACTCATGTTTCGAGCGGACACTTTTGCAAGATTTTTGCGCGACAGAATTGGGAAGGAAAACGTTGTGTTTGTTTCCGCCACTGATTGTTATGGCTCAACCGCAACCGAAACTTTCCGCAAACTTCAAGCTGAAGGAAAAACAAAGGCAAAAAATGTTGCAGAATTTGTTGCCGAAAATCACAAAAAACAAAAGGCAACTTTTGAAAACTTTGAAATTGAGCACAACTTGTTTGGCGCATCTGCACTTGAGCCTATGAAATCGATCCACGAGCAGATGAGCGATTATTTTTTCACAAATTTATATAAAACTGGCATGGTTTCCAAACACACGTCTTTGCAGTTTTTTGATCCAAAAGCGGGCGTGCTTTTAAATGGCAGACAGGTTGTCGGCAAATGCCCAATTGAAGGCTGCCAAAGCGAAAAGGGCTATGCGGACGAATGCGACCTTGGACATCAATATCTTCCGCAAGACCTTATTGACCCAGTGAGCGCACTCACGGGCGAAAAGCCACAGCTCATTGAAGTTGAAAATTGGTTTTTTGACCTGGATAAATGCACTGACAAAGTCAAGGAGTGGATTGAAAGCATAGAAAAAAAGCCCGACACTCCATCTTTTATGGTGAAAGAGATAAAGGAATTTCTCAAAAAGCCAGAGATATATGTCAAAAGGGAATATGCGGACAAGCTTGCAGAGTTAAACTTGCCAAAATATGAGTTTGTGGACAAAAACGCCCCAAGCGTTACGCTGATTTTTGACAAGCTTTCAGACAGAGAAAAAGCGTGCAAAATTTTGGCGCAAAATTTGATTCGATACAGAACAGGCAAAACACTTGTGCCTGCAAGATTGACAGGAAATATTGAATGGGGAGTGCCTTGCCGGACTGTTGACGGGCTTAAAGGTCAAACATTCTATTGTTGGCCAGAGAGTTTGTGGGCACCAATTTCACTCACCAAGGCTTATCTACTTAGCCAGGGCAAGCCAGAAGACGAATGGAAAAAATATTGGGCAAGCACAGATTCGGCAGTGTATCAAATCATGGGCGAGGACAACATTTCTTTCTATGGTCCAATTCAACAAGCAATGTGGCTGTATATGCAGGGCAAAAATCCTGTTTTCCCGCCAAAAGATGGACAGTTGCAGCTGACAAATCTTGTGGCGATAAAACACCTTTTGTTCTTGAACAAAAAGGCAAGCTCATCAGGCGCGGTGAAACCGCCAATGGCAAACGAATTTTTGAGTTATTACACTCCTGAACAACTCAGAATGCACTTTATGGGCATGAATTTAACCAACAACAACGTCAATTTTATGCCAAAGCCATTCAATCCAGATGCCAAGCCAGAAGACCAAGACCCAGTGCTCAAAGAAGGCAATTTGCTGACGAATGTTTACAATCGCGTGCTTAGAACGCTGTTTTACTCAACGCAAAAGAACTTTGATGGAAGAATAAGCAAAAAACCTGTTTCGCCTTCTGTGATGGAAGAATGTGAAAAAGCGCTTTTAAACTATGAAAGATTTATGTATGAAAAAAAGTTCCATCAAGTTGTCAATGTTGTTGACGTTTTTGTGCGAAACATAAACAAGATGTGGGCGAACAAGCCAAGCGACATGAGCGAAGAAGAGCTTAAAACGCTCACGGTGGACACTTTGCAAATGATCAAAGCCGCAAACCTTATGCTTCACCCATTTTCTCCAAAAGGAACGGAAAAGGTTAGAGAGTATTTGGGCTTTGATGAGCGAACTTTTGATTGGACTTACGCTTTTGACGAATATTCAAAATTTAAAAAAGACGATTCAATCAAGTTTTTGGAAGAAAAGGAAGATTTCTTCAAAAAACACCCATCGCAACTTGTTTAAAAAGTCAAAAAGCTGCCAAAAGGCAGTTTTTTTAATGGGATATTGACTTTTGACTAATTACGTTATATAATCAAGATATGAATATCTCAGACAAACAACTTATAAAAATACGCACAACGCAATTGCTTGAAAAATGGGCAAATGAGGGCGACACATCTGCTCGCAACGAGGTTTTTGAGCTCAATCAAAAATTTGTCTATTTTATGGCGTATCGTTTTCGAAATGTGATGGGAAGAATGCTTGAGTTTGATGATTTGGTTTCGCTTTGCGAAATAGGATTGTTGAAAGCGATTGACGCCTATGAGTTAACAAACAGCTGCCCATTTTCAACTTATGCCTTCCAAACAATGAGAAATGAAGTGCGTATGGAGTTAAGACGAACAAAACACGTAAAAGACGAAATATCCCTGGATCAAAAAATTAGTTTGCCATCGGGGGACAATGTTGATTATGCCGACATGATTGCTGGCAAAAACAACATTGACGAGTTTATCGAGCATGATTCTTCTTCAAGCGAATTTGATTTTCTAACGCAATTTCTCTCACAGGCCGACAGAGATTTTGTTAAACTTGTATATTTTTATGAAGCCAATAACGATGAAATTGCCAAGGAATTTAATATAAATTCTGATGATGTTTTGCCGTATTTAAAAAACATTATAAAATGCTCCAAACACAGAATGGCCGGTCTTCCTCGAGTTTCACTTTTTGAACAAAGGGACCTTATTTTGCATAATGACAACTTCGTCAGATATATAAATAATAATTTTTCAAATGAACAAAAAGGCATGTTGCAAGCGGTGTTCCAACCTCAAAAAAAATTATGTGAATCAGGGGGTAGTCCTAAGAAACGATTGTATTTGGAGGACGAAATCACACGCTTCAAACTTGCAACAGATACTGACATAGATTTTGGCATTGGTGTTGAATCAGGCACAAAACATCGTTTTATAAGAGTGAGCGAATTTAGATCAAAAGAATTTTTCGAGAGTTTTCCAAAAGGAATTAGAAAACTAGACAAGGTTGTAACCTTTCTTTCTCCGTCAGAAAAGTTTGCTTTTGACCATTGTGTTTTAAAGAAAGCAAGGTATGCACACATATTTGCAACTCAAAAATTGGATGAACAACAAGCTGACAAAATACATCTTAATTATGACAATATGGTTAAAAAATTTAACGAACTTGAAAAAGCAGACGATATAGATTTAATCCCTGAGCATATTTTATGGTAAAAAACTGCCTTTTGGCAGTTTTTTTGTTGCATTATGTGACAAAAATCCAATTTTTAACCTTGCAGACTAGGCAAGTTTAATTTTGTAAAAAATTAACGATATTTTTACAAAATTCATTTGGTTGAAACAAAATTTATTTTTTTACACAGCATTTTTTATAAAAAATTATGTCACAAAACCCAAAATTAGCAACGTGAAAAACAAAAAGTTTTTCGCCAAGTATTTGACAATATAAAATAAAAAAGTCACGTTTTATCGTGGCTTTTTATATTTTTCCAACTAATTCATCAATGGATATATTCATAACCTCGGCCATTTTCCAACAGTCTTCCACATTTGGAATGTTTACACCGTTTTCCCAATAACTAATAGCGGCGTGTGTAACGCCAATGGCTTCTGCAAGTTTGTTTTGTGAAATTTTGCATGCTAATCGGTTTTGCTTTATGGAGTTTCCAATTTTATTGTCATCATTTTTCATGTAAGTATTATATTAAGAAATCTTACAAATTACTTGACATGTAAGAATTCTTACATTATAATAATTAAAAAGGAGAAAAGCATGAAAAAACTTTGCTGCATCTGCAAACGAGAGCTAGGGTTATTCGAAAACAAGATAAGAATTGATGATGACATAATATGTAAACGCTGCATGGCAGAAATGGAAAAAGTGGGTATGTATGACATAATTGAAAAGTTGCAAACATTAAAATTACCAACCATTAAAAGTGCATTTGATAAGAAAAAAGAATTAGCAAGCATTTTTGAGGCCGATTTTCAACTAGGGAATGTGCTGATTATTGATAAATTGCACAAAATGTTTGTGTTGGAAGGTGCGTTGTTTGAATTTAAAAACCTTAAAAAGGTGGATATAGATATAAAATACTCACAATCCACTGTGACAGACACGACGACAAAAACAAAAAAAGGAGTTGGCAAAAGTTTGTTGGGTGGGATGTTGTTTGGAGCGACCGGTGCTGTTGCAGGAGCTATTGCAACAGGTGGAAAAACAAAATCCACATCTGAAACCACAACTACAACAGAATGTTCTTCTGCAAAAATTTGCTTAACATTAAAAGATTATTACATATCGAAATATTTTGTTGAATTGATAGATATGAATCTAGATTTAAAAATGTTAGGGTGCGGTTCAATAGAAGAGGTCACAGAAATAGTTAATGAAGAATTAAAAAAGATTATAGAAGAAGAAAACAAAGTTGCGGAGAGTTCATCAGAAAACAGAGTAAAAGAATTAAACATGAAAACAGAAGGAGAGGGAGTATAAAATGATAGAAATAAAACATGATAGAAATCTTCCCAAACCGAAAAACAAAAAAGGTTTGATAATAGCAATTATAATTGTAGTTTTAGTTTTGGTGAGCATGATAGTATCTTTTGCAACAAACGCCAACACCGACAACAATACTCCACAACCAACCACCCCAACTACGCCACAAACAGCAATAAGTAACATTGAGATAGGTGAAACATTTGAATTGGAAGGTATCAAAATCACTGTAAAAAGCTTTGAATTTCGTTATTATGCTTATAGTCAAAGTTTTGCAGCTGGCGAAGGCAAAGTTTGGGTTATGATAACTGCAAAATTGGAAAACCCAGGAACAGAAAAATTAAAATATAATACAATAATAGATAATTTATACTACATAACTGAACAGGGAGAGGCAAAATACAATAGTCAATATTTTGATTATAGCCAATGGTTGAATGCTTCAAATTATCTTGACCCGTTTGAAACAAGAGAAGGATATTATATGTTTAATGTTCCAGAAAGTATCGCTCCGCCTACAGACAATGGACTAGGATATGCAAATAATGGGAAATCCACCTCGACTAAAGGCAAAAACTTTGAACTACGATTTCAACAAAATAAAGCTAATCCAAAAAATATTGTTAAAATAAAGTTATAAAGTTAAATTGTGGCTTTACCGAGAAAAAATTTATAAAAAATCCGAACCAATAATGTTCGGATTTTTTCCTGGTTGAACAAATGTAATGTAAAACGAAACATAATCTTATCTGTTTTTTATGTTTTTTTAACGCCCGGTTTTAATTGCCACAACATACCTATCTCATCCAACAACCGTTCTTGCTCATCAGTTAAATTGCAATTTCGTTTTGCAACTCTTTGAGTATGAATCCACATTCCCAATCGCAAGCCATCATCACAAACATATTTTGTGGGGATATTGAGGTGTCCATACTTATTATAATATTCTTTAGCAACATTGTATTTTTTCATCCATTGTTCCATATTTATAGGTTTTTCTATATGCCTGCCCGTGCAATATGGGCAATCGTTAGTGCGGTTTGCTATTTGGGCTTTCCAACTATGCCCATTCTTACACTTCCACCACACATATCGTGAACTACCTATTGTAAATTCATCAGGGAATATTCCTATGTTTTTTTCATAGTCCCATTCTAGTGCAAAGTTGGGCTTTAGTGTTGCCAAATCGTTATATCCTTTCAAAACTTTATGTCCTGAACAATAAGGACATTTATTACCTTTAGAAACATTGATTATAGTCTCCTGCCATTCTCCTTTGCATTTTGAGCATTTCCACCAGACTTTTTTATTGCTCATATATGTAAAATGTTCAGGCAACAATCCGTTATTTTTATCATAATTCCAAAACACACAAAGGTCTGGGTAACGAACAGCAAAACTATTGTTTTTTTCAAAATTAGTATATTGAGATAGGATATCAATTCTATCTCTTTCTATATTAATATCTACATCAACCTTAATATTGGTCTTTTTTTGTATTAAAGCAAAAAGATACTTTAATGCGTTTGGGAAATTTTTATAACTGTGGTCAACAATAAACCATATTGTTTGATTATCTACTTCTTCTTTTTCGTAGTTTTCTTTTATTCTAATCAAATCAATGCCTGCCGCAAGCAAATCTGAAGACTTCCTCTTTTCACGCTCTGCATGATATTTTTTAGAATGGTATGCAATCCCGTCATACTCAATACCTATTTTATAGTCAGGTAAGTATATATCTATTTCCCAACCGCTATATTTATTACGACTTGTAATATTAAAAAACTTTGACAAGTAAAAAACTATGGCTTGCTCAGGAAATGAAGTTCTTAATTCGGCAGAACATTGTGCGCAATTTCTTCCTTGAAATCTATTGCTAACTGTGGCTTGCCATTCATGCCCTCTTTCACATTTCCACCACACTTTTTTCATCGAGTATGGGCTAACCATACTGGGAGTCAACTCTCCATTTTTTGTAGGATGCCATTCTTTCGCTAATTGAGGCGCTTTAACTTGTAAATTATTTTCATCAGTTGGATAGAAACCTGCACAATAAGGACAATTATGACCTTTTATCCTTGCGGAAATAGTAGTTTTCCAACTATGATTTTTTTTACATTTCCACCAAAATTTTTTATTGCAACCTTTTGTTATCATTGAGGGACTCGTTTCGTTGCGCTCAAAATCCCACTCATTCAACAACTCAGGGTAATCGTCTATAAAAGCACCACTGCGCTTTATTATTGTTTCCTGCCTTCGTTTGCTACGGCAATTTGGGCATCCTGCACCATGGACACGACTATTTATTCTTGCCTTATAAGAATGATTACATTTTGAGCATATCCACCAAACATTTGCATTCGAGCCGCTTAAATAATCATTAGGTGCTTTTTCATTTTTATTAAAATCCCATTCGGCCGCAATTATGGCGTTATTATCTGCAAAAGAACCTTTTTTGCTTATTATGCTTTTTATACGACTTTCCGCTTGTTTACTAGACAATTACTTCACTCCTTTTAAAATCATTATAACATAAACGCTTAAAATTTTCAACATATATCTAAATTGTAAAAAATATCCATTGAGAGCATTAGACGACACCTTGTCTTATTAACGAGAGCGTGCTGACGCACGCTGACAAGGTGTCGTTACAAACAACCAAACAACTTGTTCACTGCAAAAGAAAGGGCTAAAAAGTGGGACTTGGGTAAACCCCGTTGTCCCACTTTTTTTAACGCCCATTTTCTATTTGCAGTTTAAGTGAGTTTAGGAAAAGTTGGGGTAAAGTTTAGGAAAATTTAAGTTTTTTTGGGGTTTTGTTTGGGTGAGTTTATTAACTTCTAAATTTAAGCGTGCTATCCTTTTTGTGTTTCAAGGAGATAGCATGAAAATAATTTTTAATAATGAACTTAATACAGATGTTTTTGATAATCGTTTTTATCAAGTCCTTTTGTCTAGAATTATGGAATTAAAAGATACTTGTCTTTCGTCAGCGAAAGTGTAAACAAAATCTCTTTTCAGTCAAGGTTAAAGTGCATTGTTTCACAAACCTTGACTGAAAATTAAAGCAAAGAAAATATATGAAACATTTAACCGCTTTTGTTTCTTTCGCTTGTGTCGAAAGACAAATTAAAAAATAAAAGGAGTTAAAAAACTATGAAAACAGCAGTAATCTATGCAAGATACTCTTGCGAAAAGCAAACAGAACAAAGCATTGAAGGTCAACTAAGAGTATGTGAAGAATATGCAAAGAAAAATGACATTCTTATTTTAAACACATACATTGACCGCGCTATGAGCGGAACAAATGACAACCGAAAGGATTTTCAGCGAATGTTGAAAGATAGCAGTAAACGAGAATGGAATTACATTTTAGTTTACAAAATTGACCGCTTTGGAAGAAACAAATATGAAATGGCAGTAAACAAAAAGATGCTAAAAGACAACGGCGTAAAACTTTTATCTGCAACCGAAAATATCCCCGATACACCAGAAGGCATAATCTTGGAAAGTTTGCTTGAAGGAATGGCAGAATATTACTCCGCAGAACTTTCACAAAAACTAAAAAGAGGGATGAACGAATGCAGACAAAAAGGAAATTTTACAGGTGGATACCTACTATATGGCTACAAAGTTGAAAATAAAAAATTGGTTGTTGTTGAAGAACAAGCAGAAGTTGTAAGATATATCTATAAACAATATTCAATAGGCACTTATGTTAAAGATATATTGGAACATTTAAAAGAACAACATATAGATTGCAACGGCAGACCTTTTACAAGAACACAAATTTACAATATGCTTAAAAACGAAAAGTACACAGGCGTTTATAGATATAAAGAAGAAATTTTTACAAACATTTACCCGAGAATAATCGAACAAGATTTGTTTGAAAAAGTTAGAGCAAAAACAAAACTAAATCATAATGGGAAACAAAGCACTTATGTTAGATATTTATTAAGCAAGAAAATGATATGCGGCTATTGTGGGAGTCATATAACAGCAGAAACTGGAACAGGACGAAATGGCATAAAAGTTAGATATTATAAATGCACTGGCAAACGACAACATAATGGTTGCACTAAACATAACATATCCAAAGATATTATTGAAACACTTGTGATCGAAAGTTTAATACAAGAACTTTCAAAAGAATCAATATTAAATGTTATTGTAAGCAATATTTTAAAAATGCAAAGTCAATACGCAAATGGCAATAGAGTTTTAGAATTGCTTATAAAAGACAAAAAAGAAACTGAAAAATCTTTAAACAACATTATGCAAGCAGTTGAAAATGGCTTAATGAACAATACCACAAACAAACGAATGAATGAACTTGAAAACAAGATTGCAGAACTCGAAAAAGAAATCTTGCTTGAAAAAACGAAAGCAACATCATTATTGACAGAAGATAATATAAAATTGTTTTATAGAAATGCTTTACAATCAAACGCTGAATTAATGATAAACTATCTTATAAATCACATTAAAATATTTGATGACAAGATTGAAATCACTCTTAACACTCCCTTAAATAAGAACTCTGATACAAATCAGGGTTCTTTTTTATTATCTAAAATCACCAATACATATTCAATTCACACAAGATTTTACTATGAACATAAACAAATTGAAACTTTTATTTACATTTAACTCGTGGCTATTTATTCCAAGGTGTGCGTTGACATGAGGACTCTGGAATGGGGGTTCTCTTGGCAATCAAGACAAAGGAAACCAGCAGAATGCTGTTTGTCCTATGCCTTTTTTGATTATGCGACCATTCCACCTCATGTCAAGCACCTTTCTCGGCATAAACCGCCACGAATAAGAACAATAAAAAAAGCAACCTAATACTTTGGTTCGTTTTAGGTTGCACTTGGTTGCGGGAGTTGGATTTGAACCAACGACCTTTGGGTTATGAGCCCAACGAGCTTCCGGACTGCTCTATCCCGCGATATGTGTTTAGTATATGCCATTTGCATGCAAAAGTCAACAAATTTATGAAAAATCAACAAAAATTTATATAATTTTTTAAATTTTTCGAAAAAGCGCATAAATTTACTTAATTTTTAAAAAATCATGTAACTATTTCATTTTTTTATGTAAATTTGCTATAAAAATAGTTTTTTCAAAGTTTTATTGCTACAAAAATATTAAAAAAATGGAAAATATTTATTCAAAAGAATATTTCTAAACAAAAAATATATTAAAAAATTAAAAAAATCTTATAAAAATAAGATTTTTTGCGCTATAACATTGATTTTATTGAAGAAAGTTTTTTCTTTATTCGAGAAAGCGAATTGTCAACGCTTTTTTTTGTTCCGCCAATTTTTGATGCGATTTGATCGTAGGACAGGCCTGACAAGTAAAGCTTTAACACTATGTATTCTTTCGGCGAAAGTGATTTTTTGAGCTCTTGCATAATTTGTTCGCTTGTTTGTTTGTATATCAACTGTTCGTCTGGAGCAAGGCCGCCAGCAATTGAAAAAATGCCGTGAACGTCATCTTCTTCGTCTAAAATTGGAACTGCTGACGACAAAAGTGCATTTTTTTGAGTTGACGCGTTGCGCACAGCCGATTGAATTTGGTGGCGGATACAAAGCGAAGCGAAGGTTTGAAAAGATGTGTTTTTGGATGGGCTATAGCTACGGATGGCTTTATACAATCCGATCATGCCTTCCTGAATCAAATCTTCCACATCGCCGCCAATCAAAAAATAACCACGCGAAGCTTTTGAAACAAGTGGGCGATATTTGGCTAAAAGTTCTTCTTCAGCATCGTGGTTGTTTTTTTGAGCAAGCAACACAAGATCTTCATCTGTCATTTTTGACCTCGCTGTCGTAATATTTCAAACACAACAATTCCGCAGGCAACGCTTGCATTAAGTGAATTAACCTTGCCATTAAGCGGCAGCGACAAAATTCCGTCACAGGTTTCGAGAATTGATTTTTTCACGCCTTTGCCTTCCGAGCCAATAACCACAGCAATTGGAAATTGCAAGTTGCAAGAGTAAATGTTTTCGCCGCCAGTTTCGGCCGCATACACCCAAACGCCAGATTGCTTAAGCTTGTCAATCGCTTCCTTAAGGTTTGTGACCTGGCAAATTTGAACGTTTGCAATTGCGCCCGTGCTTGTTCGAACAACGGTGTCGTTCACTTGGCAGGCACGATTTTTTGGGATAATTATTCCGCCCACGCCGGCACATTCGCAAGTTCGAATGATTGCGCCAAAGTTGTGCGGGTCTTCAATTCCGTCCAGCAAAACAAAAAACTTGTTTTTGTTTTCCAGCAGTTTTTCAAGCGGAGTGTAAGCAAAATCAACGGCGTCAGCAATATATCCCTGGTGGTGAGATGTTGTTGATTTTTTGTCAAGAGCAACTTTTGGCACAAACTCAATGCGAATTTTGTTTTTGCGCGCAAGAAAAATTATGTCATCTTTGCGTTTGGCATAATTTGAATCAATCCAAATTTTGTTAATCGTCATTTTGCCGTCAATTGCTTGGAAAACTTGATTTTTTCCTTCTATTTGCATAATTTTCCTCGAGATTTTGTTATTTTATTGATTCAAGCAAAACTTCACGGAGCCTTTCATCTTGTTTGGTGATTTTTAAGTAGGCAACAAGCGCTTCAAATGAGGTTGCAAATTTATAGTCCTTCACATCTGCATTTTTTGCAGAATGTTTGGCTTTGGCGTTGCGTGCTCTTCGAACAATTTCCTGTTCTTCTTGCGACAGTTCAAGGCGCAAAAGCACTTCGCTTTGATGCACGGCACTGCATTTTCCTGCGCAAAATTTGTTTATTTCGTTGATTGGCTTTTTTATGTTTTCAAGCGCATATTCTCGCACAAACAATGTGTGAATTGCATCGCCCAAAAACGCAAGTTCCAAAGGGGAGAGGTCGGTCATATTTGCCTCACACATTGAAGCGGAACAAAACAACGTCGCCGTCCTGCATGACATATTCTTTGCCTTCAATCCGCACTTTGCCTTTTTCCTTGGCCTTTAAAAAATTGCCCGCTTCAACAAGGTCGTCATACGACACAATTTCTGCCTTGATAAATCCTTTTTCAAAGTCGGTGTGAATTTTTCCTGCAGCCCCCGGAGCTTTTGTTCCGCGTTTGATTGTCCAAGCCCGAACTTCTTTTTCGCCGGCAGTTAAAAAGCTCATAAGACCCAGCAAATCATAGCTTGCCTTGACAAGTTTTTCAAGCCCGCTTTCTTTTATGCCAAGCTCGTCCTTGAACATTTGCCTTTCGTCTTTTGGAAGAGTTAAAAGCTCTTCTTCAATTCTGGCGCAAAGGGTTATGACTCCCGAATTTTCAGCTTTTGCAAACTGTTCAACTTGTTTTGAAAGGTTGTTTCCGCCATTTGGAATGTCATTTTCGCCAATGTTTGCAACATATATAACTGGCTTTGCGGTGAGAAGTGAAAAGCTTTTCAAAATTTCCTTTTCGTCATCGCCAAGGTTTAAAAGTCGCACAGGCTTTCCGTTTTCAAGCTGCGCCTTCACTTTTTCAAGAAGATTAACGCTGTCTAGCAAGCTTTTTTCGCCAACACGAATAAGCTTGGAATCTTTTTCATATTTTTTTGTCACTTGCTCAAGGTCTGCCAGCACAAGCTCAAGATTGATGATTTCAATGTCGCGAATTGGGTCAACCGAGCCGCTTACATGAATTATTTTTTCGTTTTCAAAGCATCTCACAACGTGAACAATTGCATCCACTTCGCGAATATGGCTTAAAAATTTGTTTCCAAGACCTTCACCCTTGCTTGCACCTGCCACAAGCCCCGCAATATCCATAAACTCAATGCTTGCGGGAACAATTTTTTGAGTGTGATAAATTTCCCCCAAAACATCAAGTCTTGGATCAGGAACGTCAACCACGCCCACATTTGGCTCAATAGTGCAAAAAGGGTAGTTGGCACTTTCTGCGCCAGCTTCTGTGATTGCATTAAAAAGTGTGCTTTTGCCAACGTTCGGAAGGCCAACTACTCCAATTTTCATATATATCTCTTAAATTTGTTTTAATTATCTAGAAACGCCAAGCATACTGCTGTCAGCGGCGCTTTTCCTTGAAGCTGTATCTGGCTTTTTAGGGCCGCCTCTCTCTTTCACTTTAGTTTCGGCATAAGGTGTTCTTTTTG
>CANQRE010000020.1 GCA_947626175.1 uncultured Clostridia bacterium | reverse complement strand
TCCGAGAGTTTTTGTCATCGCTTGAAAGCACAATTCTAAAAATTTTGTTTTTGTTCCCTATGGGAAGTGCGCTTTACTCCCGGCCATTTTATTATAAATCAATGTCTTTACATTCAATCCCTATCAATATTCCTGTCTTTAAACCTTGTATGTATGTGTCTTGCAGGGCCATAGAATTCCGTTCTCCGACAACTTCACAATATTTAAAAAATAAGGATAGGTTATCCTTATCAAGTTTTTCTTTTAATTGTTCGTATAAATCAAGTTCTAAATCTTTCTTTTCTTGCGGCAGTTTGCGTTGTATTTCTGCAATATTGCCATTATATAATTCTTCTAAAATTCTCATAACTGTTTCTCCTTATCTGGTATGTAGAGTTTTGTTCCGACTTTTATTGCTTTATAAGTAATACCATCAACAGTTTGATTTATATATTCTGGTTTGCTATCTGCATTTGCGCGCAGAACTATATGGTTTTTATCTTCTTCAATAGGTGTAATGTTGACATCTATAATTTTCTCCATACTCGTTATTTCAAGCACTTTTAAGCCCTTTTTAACAAGCATTGAACTAAATTGCCATAACTCATCAAACATTCCGTTTGCATCCATAATAAAGCAAAAATCGTTTTCTGGGCAATAACCCGTTATTCTAAAATATTTGTTATTCATAATCTTATCTCCTTTATGCTATTTTCCTTATTTTTCTATTGGCGTAAGGCAGCCATTTTTTATTGACAAATTCAAGCACTTGTTCTTCTGGCTTTGTGTCATTGTCGGCATAACATTGAAGTATTTTGTGATTTTTCAAAGAATATTCAAGTGTAACAAAAGGTGTTTCAATCGCATCTTTATTTCTTACAAAAAATATTAAAGTTTCTTCTCGTGCGAATTTTTGGTCATAATTCATTCGGCCAACACAATGATTAAGTTTCTTTCCTTCTTTAATCAAATCTGTTGGACTCTTTGCTATTATAACTGCATAATCATCATTCATATTTCTTTCTAAAAGAGAATACTTATTTGCAATTTGCGTGAATTGTTTATATAACTCCTTGCGTTTCTTTTCATCTTCAAGGGCTTGTGCAGTATGATATTCATCTATTCTAACATCGTGCCAATGCTTGAAATCTTTTGGGTATCTGTTTTTAGGTAGAGTCATATCTAAATGCAAATATTGACAAGCTCTTAAATAATCAGCATAAGAACTTATGCCGGTTTTTTGTTCGTCTAAATAGTTTAGAAAGTCAAGTATTTCACTTGCAGGTATAATTTCGCTTACATAATTTTTATAATTGTAATCTTTAAGCAATTCATCTTTGGCTATTGCAATTTTTAACCCTTCAACAATAGATAAATTTTCTTTATACGAAAACAATATTGTTTTTCCTGAATAATAGCCATAGTTTCCATATTCATTTTTCAAAGGCTCTGCGTTTGCTATAAGCCATTTTCTGAAGGCTTTATCTTTTCTTGCTTTCTTCAAAATGCTTTTGTTGGTTGCAAGATGATATAAACCAAGCTTCATTAAATATTCAGTTTCTGGATATTGTTCGTAAATTCTTAAATACTTAATCGCATCTGCATAAGGGTATTTATCCACACAACTATATTTATAAGCTTCAAATTTTAACGGATATTTTCGATTTACGATTGGAGCAACAGGATCATAATATTTGTCTTCAGCAGTTTGCCATCTATCATCATCATAATTTCTTTTTTCTTGTGAAATTCCTTGTTTATACCAGCCAACTGAAAATCCCATTAAAGAATATTCCATGTCTTTTACATAGCATGTATCACTATGAACTCCATGCACTGCGACTTGTTTACAAAACCATTGTTTTTCAAAGTTTTTACAAGCAACAGTTATTTTTACAAGCTCTTTCTTTATAGTAGTGTAATAAGCATAAAATCTTACATAGTTGCTATAATTTTTATCTTTATTTTTTATCATTTCTGCTATATATTTTGGTATAGGCTTTATATCTTTTCTATCAAACATTTTTAATCTCCTTTTATAGTTACTTTTCCGTCTAATATTGATGTGAGATATTTTGCAGTTTCCATATCAAACGGTAGTTTTTCATCAACTATTTCACCTGTAACGGCGTTTATTTTGTGATTTTGTTCTTCAATTATGCTTTCTTGTTCAATCTCTTGCTCGACTTCTTCATTTTCAACTTGCTCTGAATTTTCTTCATTCATTAGATCAAACAATGTTGCTTGTTTGTTTTCTGGCTTTTTAGGCTTTGTTTCTATCTTTGGAGTAGGCTTTGGCATTTCGATTTTATATTCAGTTCCATCTTCGTTATAAAGATTTCCTTCGATTGAGTCTTCTTCAAAGTAGTGAATTGCCCAGCCAAAAACTGTTTCATTATCAACATAAGCACCATTTGCACCTTTTTCAGCTTGCTTTTGTGCTTCGTCTGTTGCAAATTTCCAAAAGCCATCTAAATCTTTTTTATTAAGTAAAGTTTTATTGTCTTTTGTGATTTTGACGCCATTGTTTATTTTGTCTGCAAGCATTCCGCTAACATTTTCTTCAAGATATTGTTTTATTTGCTCTTGCGATTTATTGCTTGTTTTCAAATTTAACTTAATCATCTTTTTCTCCTTTTAATAAAATCGGAGAGGTAATCTCTAAACGGACAACCTCTCCAAAGTTTTGAATATTCAAAGTATGTTTTAACAGGATAAATATCTAAATTTTCATTTTGTGCTTTTTCAAGTTCTGCAAGCCATAGACTGTTTGTAACCAAACTAATCTCTTTTTGTTTGTTGCAAAGCTTATAACCATATTTATTGTCTTGCATATTAACTTTTTATCTCCTATATCTTTTAAGTGCTTTTTTCAAGCCCTTTTGTAAATTTTCGTTTTCTTCTATATCTTTTTCAGTTAAAGACAGTGATTCAAGCGTTTCTTCTAAATCATGAGTTATACAATATTCATGATTGGCTAATTCATAATCAAACATTTGATAAATAAAACCAGAGCCATCTTTATCATTTTTAATTGCATCTTTTAGCTCTTGATTATGTCTTTTAAACATTTCATCCATAGCCGGTGCATCACTTTTCTTTATATATCCACCAGCACCGATTGAATAAATTTTATCTGTATCATTTTTTGTTAAACCAAATTCTTGCATCATTTTTTCAAATTGCTCTTTACTAAATGCAAATCCAAAAGGGAATTCGTTTACTTCTTTTTGATGTTTTTCTTTTAATTCTAAATAGTTCATATTTTTACTCCTTTTAATCTTCGACTGTTTCAAAGTCATTAACTTTGATTTTTGTGTAGTCAACACCAAATTCAAAATAAAGTTCTTGATTTTTATCAAGTTGTAGATCTTGCTCGGTTACATAGACTTTTCCTTGATTTGTAGCTGCAAGCGTAATTGTCATTTTGTCAGTGTTTATATCCAGAATATTGAATGTAATATCATTTTCACCATCAAAATAACAAAATTCTTTTAAGTAATAGTTTTGATTTTCCATTTTTTACTCCTTTTAATTTAATACTCTAAACCAGAGTTGGTAGCAGTTTTCAATTTCGAGATTTACAAGTTGATTTTTATTGTTTGTAAATTCGATTTCTTCAAATTCTGAAAAGCTGCCTTTGAATTCGTTTGTAGAGTTTATAACTTTATGACAATATCTAATGCAATCTTCGTAAGTTTTAGTTTTTGTGTATAGATTTTCATTGTCAATTTCACCATAACCTGAAAATCTGAAATTTCCTTTTTTGGTGAATTTAGTTAAGCTAAACTTTACTTTTTTCTTTTCAATTTCCATATTAACCTCCTTATATAAATTTGCCTTTTGGCAGTGGCAAAGTAGCATAACCCGGTTAGTTGCTTTTACTTTGTAATTTGTTTTGTAGGAGTCAACGAAAAAGAATAAAATATTGTCTTTGATATAAATGGGCATAAAAAAAGACCAGGTTGAAAACCTAGTCTGTTCATCTTATTTAGATACTTTTTGTTGGCTCGAGCTATATTTTATTCCGTTTACTCCTACGAGAGTTGTGCTACAACTGACACAACAAAAGCAAATATATAAGGAGTCATATTAAGAATTATTTTTATTCTCAAATGGTATTACCATACCTATACAATCACTTAAAAAGAAAAGTTCACACCCATTTTTAAGTTTAGGGTGCGAACAGTTCCCTTTTGGCGGGAAGAGAGGGATTCGAACCCTCGCGACGGTTGCCCGTCCTACAGCCTTAGCAGGGCCGCCTCTTCGACCTCTTGAGTATCTCCCCATAATTTGCTTGCTCATTTTAACATAATCGTTTGTTTTTGTCAATAAAATTTGCAGCCGCTTTTGTTTGTTTAAGGCTTATTTTTTTATAAAAGCTCTTTTGTTTTGAAAATTATGGCGAAAGATGATATAATATTTTTGAAAATTGTGAAGGGGGGGGGGAGCAAAAATATGGCAAATGTGCTTTTTGCAAAGATGAAAGATGGGGCGCGTGTTCCATCCAAAAGAGAAGAAGATGCAGGTTTTGATTTTTATGCTTGCTTTAAAGAGGACTTTTTGCGTTTTGAACCCTTTGAAACAAAGCTTGTTTCAACTGGAATTGCGTGTGTTTTACCAAAGGGCTGCTATATGCAAATTGAAGAGCGCTCATCTGTTGGGGCAAAAGGGCTTAAAAAAAGTGGCGGAGTGATTGACAATGGCTATCGTGGCGAAATTTTGCTTGCAATGTTTAATGCAAACAAGGTTCCGGCATATATTTCCAAGCTTCCGCACGAGCAAATTGAAAAACTTGAAAAGGGGCAGTTTGTATATTTCAGCGAGCAAAAGGCAATAGCTCAAGGAATTGTGCACAAGCTTCCGGCTGTGAAGGCAAAAGAAATTTCATATAACAAACTTAAACAAATTCCATCTCAAAGAAAAGATGGCGGATTTGGTTCAACAAAAAAATAAAAGGACTGTGGACGGATGGCATTATGGAAAAAAGCATTGATTTGGCTGGCTGTTTCGGTGGCAATTGTTGCCGGCTTTTTTCTTATTTTTGTTCTTACATATGTGAACATTGAGCTTCCGTCAGTTCCAAGTGGAAAATATGTTTTGACAAAAATCACCGAGTTCGCAGGCAGCTCGGAAGATTTGGTTGAAAGTTTTGATGACAATTCGCTTTATATTGAAATCAAAGCAAATTCAGTTTTGGAAAGTCATTCCGGCGACAAGGGCATCAAACAAAATGAAAAAGGCTACAACTATTTTTTAAATGGCGATGAAGTGTATGTTTATGACCTTGAAAACACCGAAGAACTTGCGTATGGCGGATTTTATGCCTCTGGAACAATAAAGATTTTTGTTCAAACGCAGGAAACAACCTTTTACTTTTACTATTGCCTTTCTTAAGGAGAAAAAATGAAAATATATGGGTTTGAAAAACTTTCAATGGTTGATTTTGATGGGCATCTTTGTGCCACTGTTTTCACAGGCGGATGCAATTTTCGCTGTCCATTTTGTCAAAACTCGTCACTTGTTGCGTTGGCAAGTCCACCTCAAATCAGCGAAGATGAGTTTTTTGCATATTTGAACAAGCGAAAAAACTTGCTTGATTCGGTTTGTGTTTCAGGCGGAGAGCCAACATTGCAAAAAGATATTGTGGAGTTTATACAAAAAATAAAGCAAATGGGATTTTTGGTCAAGCTTGACACAAATGGGGCAAAGTTTGACGTTTTAAAACAGCTTGTGGATGAAAAGCTTGTTGATTATGTGGCAATGGATGTCAAAAACTCAATTGGGCAATATTACAAAACCGCTGGCGCAATTGTAAATTTGGAGCAAATTCAAAAAAGCGTGGAGCTATTAAAATCCAATGTTGTGGATTATGAATTTCGAACAACGCTTGTTGGCGAGTTTCATTCCAAAAAATCGATAGAAGAAATGGCAAAGTGGCTTGAAGGTGCGGACAAACTTTTTTTGCAGCATTTTGTTGATGGCGGAACATGCCTAGAGCAAAACTTAACTGAAGTTCCAAAAAATGAAGCCGAAAAATTTGCAAACATATTGTCCAAAACAATAAAGCTTGTAAAACTTCGCGGATATTGATTTATTTACAAAAATCGCTTTGGCAAAGGGCGATTTTTATTTTTATTTTTCAAGCTTTATGCTATAATGAAAAAGTATGAGGTGGATTACGCGTGAACGAAATTAAATTAAAAAACAAAAAATCGGTTTCAATTTTCCTTTCTTTTGTCACAATGATTTTTGGCACCTTGATTATGGCAATCTTAAATTACTATGGCATATTTTCAAGTTGGGTGACCTTTTTAACAGTTATTTTTGCAGCGTTTGTTTATATACGATTTTACTCAAAACAAAAATTTGGATTTTATGCTTACATTTGCCTTGTGCCATTGCTGTTGGGGCTTGGGGCAATTGTTTTTCCGCAGGTGGTTAAATTTCAAATTGAGCAGCATTTGTCAACTGCGCAGGCGTTTGAAGCTTTTGGAAATCTATTTTTGGATGTTGCCCAAAAGAACAGTTACATCTTGAACGGCTCGCTTGTTGGAGCATTTTCAATTGTTGGAATAATTTTTGTGTTTTTGTTCAATCGCTTTAGGCCGGTCACACAAGAACAGGCATTTGAGCAACTTCCGCCAAAACCTGAAGAAGTTTTTGAAGGCGTTAGCTATGTTGAACCACAATCTCAGTCAACAAATCGCGCAGTGATCAATGATGATGTTGACGAAGGCGTGGTCAGGGACACGGCAGATTATTGTCTTTTAAAGTATGAAAAAATTTTGCTTTCGCACAGCGAAAAAGGCCAACAAAAAAAGTTTGACAGATTTGACGAAAAAAACATTATGCCGCTTTCAGACATGTTTAAGCAAAGAATGAAAAGATATCTGGCAGAAAAAACATATGTGTTCACTTCGCAGCAAAGGGCTGCTGAAATTTTGATACAAAGATTGAACAAGGAGTAAAAATGAAATCAAAAGTTTATTTCACAAAAAACATCACCCCACAAAGCTTGGTGGAAATATACAAAAAGCTTGGCGTCAAACTTGAAGGAAAGGTTGGCGTTAAAGTTCACTCTGGCGAAAAGGGCAATCAAAACTTTTTGCGACCAGAGTTTTTGAAAGAAATAATTTCTTTTGTGAATGGAACGGTGATTGAATGCAACACCGCCTATGAAGGAATGCGCAACACAACGCAAAAACACAAAGAACTTTTAAAGCTGCATGGATGGAGCAAACTTTATACAGTTGACATTTTGGACAGCGAAGGCGAAATCGAACTTCCAATCCCAAATGGCAAAGTGATCAAAAAAAATTATGTCGGCTCGCATTTAACAAACTATGACTCAATATTGGTCATTTCGCATTTCAAAGGGCATCCAATGGGTGGATTTGGCGGAGCATTAAAAAACATTTCAATTGGGCTTGCTTCTTCACATGGAAAGGCATATATTCATGGGGCAGGAAAGCCTGAAAACTTTTGGTCTGCAAATCATGACGACTTTTTAAGAAGTATGGCTGATGCAAGCAAAAGCATAATGGACCTTGAAAAAGGCAAAATTGCATTTATAAATGTTATGTGCAACATGAGCGTTGATTGTGATTGTTGCGAGGTTGCCAAAGCTCCAAAAATTGCCGACATTGGCGTGCTGGCTTCCCTCGATCCCGTTGCTCTTGACAGGGCTTGTGTTGACCTTGTTTATTCTTCAACTGACAAAGGCAAGGCCGACCTTATTGAGCGAATTGAATCGCGAAACGGAACTTTGATCATAAAATCTGCGGCGGAATTAAAAATTGGAAATGAGCAGTATGAACTTGTTTCCATTGACAAGTGAGAAAAAATGACGGATATTGAAATAGCGCGAAAATTTAAACTCAAAAAAATTGGAGTTATTGCAAAAGAGCTGGGGCTAAATAGCTCGCAGTTTTTGTCATACGGCGAATATAAAGGAAAAATCAAAATTGAGCCAAAACCAAACAAAAATTCAAAACTTGTGCTTGTCACTTCAATAAATCCAACAAAGGCTGGCGAAGGAAAAACAACAGTTGCAATTGGCCTTGCAGATGCAATGCACAAACAGCACAAAAAAGTTTGCTTGGCACTTCGTGAGCCATCGATGGGTCCTGTTTTTGGAATAAAAGGTGGGGCAACAGGCGGAGGATACAGCCAAATTGCACCAATGGAAGAAATAAATCTCAATTTCACTGGCGATTTTCATGCAATTTGTGAAGCAAACAATCTTCTTGCCGCACTTATTGACAATCATATTTTTCATGGAAACAAACTGGGCATTGAAACGGTCACTTTTTCAAGATGTGTGGATGTTAACGACAGGGCGCTTAGGAATGTGACCTTAAATGGAAAAAATCCACGCAGCGAAAGCTTTTGCATAACGGCGGCAAGTGAAATTATGGCAATCATGTGCATGGCCGAAAACCTTGCTGACCTAAAACAAAAGCTCGGGCAAATCATGATTGGATTTACAAAGCTTGGGAAGCCTGTTTTTGTCAAAGACCTTGGCTGCCAGGATGCCCTTGCGATTGTGCTTAAGGACGCACTCATGCCAAATCTTGTTCAAACACTTGCATCAACTCCTGCCATTGTGCATTGCGGGCCTTTTGCAAACATTGCCCATGGCTGCAACAGCGTTAGGGCAACAAAAACAGCATTAACGCTTGCCGATTATGTTGTGACCGAAGCAGGTTTTGGGGCAGATCTGGGGGCAGAAAAGTTTTTGGATTTCAAATGCAGGCAGGCAAAACTAAATCCAAACTGCGTTGTTATTGTTGCGTCTATTCGCGCGCTTAAGTTGCATGGCGGAGCAAGCGAACAAGAGCTTGACAAGGAAAACTTGAACGCTCTTAAAAAGGGCTTTGGAAATATATTGACACAATCAAAAATGTTTTCAAATTGCCTTTTGTTGTTGCCTTGAATCAATTTGAAAGCGACAGCCCAAAAGAAATTGCGCTGCTTGACAAATTGCTTTCGCACAACATGATTTGTTGCCAAGTTTGGGCAAAAGGCGGAGACGGAGCAATGGAGCTTGCACAAAAAGTTTGCCAGCTTTGCGAAAAGAAATCAAAGCCAACTTATTGCTATGAGCTTGATGACAAAATTGAAACAAAAATCGAAAAAGTTGTGAAAAAAGTGTATGGCATCAGCAAAATTGAATTTTCGCAAAAAGCAAAAAAGGCAATCGAGCTGTGCAAGCAAAACAAACTTGACAAATTGCCAATCATTGTTGCAAAAACTCAATACAGCCTTTCCAGTGACGAAAAACTTTTGGGCGAAGTTAAAAACTTTACTTTCAAAGTTGAAGATGTTCAGCCGCGAACAGGCGCAGGATTTTTGGTGATTATTTGCGGCAAAATTATGCTTATGCCAGCGCTATCGGAAAACCCAAATGCACTAAATATGAAAATCGATGACAATGGCAATATTTCAGGTCTGTTTTGACATCAAACAAACAAAAAAATAAAGGGAAAAACAAAATTCCCTTTTTTTTGTGAAAGTTTGCTTGTTAATTTGGGAAAAATGTTTTAAAATAAAAACAAAATTGGAGGATGTATGACAAGCACATGGATTATTGTCATTTTAGACGTTGTGTTCACACTGTTTTTGCTCATCGGATTTTTTGCCGGCTTTGCAAGGGGTGTGAAAAGATCGGCTCTTGAACTTGGACTTGCACTTGTGGGAATTGTTATTGTTGGATTTATCACAGTGCCAATCACAGACGCCATTTTGGGAATTTCTATCACGGCAGGGGGAACAACATCATCACTTGAAACATTTTTTGTGAACATGTTGACATCAGATGAAGGTTCAACGATCACAAAACTTGTGAACAGTTCAAACACATTGGTTGGGGTTCTTAACAAACTTCCACGCGTTTTGCTTTGCTCTGTTGTGTTTTTGGTTTTGAACCTTTTGATGCGCCTTGTGATGTATATAATTTACAAAATCATTTCAGCTTGTGCTTTCAAATCCAAAAAGAAGGAAAAGGCGGAAGGCCTTAAACGCAATCGTTGGGTGGGCGGAGCAATTGGAACGGTGAAAATGTTCATCGTTTTGGTTGTTATGTTTTTGCCACTGACAAGCCTTATAAAACTTGCTGACAATGTTTTGCAATCACCTTACTCTGTTGAAGCCGCAGATGACGAAAATTCATCACACAGCGTGCTGGACGATTTGACAAGCTCTGTTCCAACAGTTGTGAAATCAATTGTCAGCGGAATTTACAACAGTGCATTTGGAGTTATAAACGGTGCGGCTGGGCTTGATGATTTTGTTTTTGACAGCTTGTCTGAATTTGAAATCAAAGGCGAAAAAGTTCAAATCAGAAAGGAACTTCAAACATATTTGGATTTGTTCCGCGATGTTGAACAAATCACAAATTCCACAACAAGCATAAAGAACATAAACTGGAATGAAATTGACTCGCTTTACACAACTGTGACGGGAAGTGGCTTTTACAAAGTTATTGTTTTAAATGTTGCAGGTGAGCTTGTTGAAAACTATCCAACACTTATTGAATGCTTCCCAAGCCTTGGCGAATATGATTTGATTTTGGATTCAATCAAAAAAGGATTTGGCGAAGAGAAAAATTATTCGCTATATTTCTCATCGGACATCGACCATTTGTATAAAGCATTCACTTCGCTTGGCAAGTCGGGATATTTGGAAGAAGTGATTGAGCCTGAAGGCGAAATGAATGCAATTGACGCGGTTGTTATTTTGGCAACGGATTATGCCGAGCCGCTTTCGGATGCAGTTGACAACGTTGTTGAAATGAACATTTTCCAAGACGCCTTTTCTCCTGTGTTAGATTTTGCCCTTAGCAAAATTTCTGGAAACGCTGAAAGCATATTTGCAGACGCAAACACAAACATAACAAATTGGGAAAACCTTAAAACTTCATTTAAAAGCATCATAACTGAAATTGGTGCTGTTGGAAAACTTATTGAAGGGCAAGGCGTAAAGTTTGGCGAAATGGTTTCTGACCTTAAACAAGTGCTTCTCATCAAAAATGACATTCCTTCGATTATGGAAAAACTTGGAACGGTGCTAGACGACATCAACGGCCTTGAAATCATGAAAGACAATCATGACGATCCGCTTTTCCCAAAAATATTTGAAAAACTTGGGGTTGGAAACTTGCTTGAAGTCATTGACGGAACACAACTTAAAGATTACAAGGATCTTCTTAAAAACCATCTCACAATTCCAGTTGAAAATCTTGTCAGCCTTGATTTGTATGACACAATCGCAAATGGTGTGGATGCAAATGTTCTTATTGAAAAATTTGCAAACAGACTTAAATTCGACTATCTTGAAAAAGGTGAATATTCAAAATTCCTCGAACAAACACTTTTGCCAATATATCAGTTAAATGCTCTTCGAGACATAGTGTTTGACGAGGTGATCAATGCAAGCAAAGAAACAAACATAATTAACTTTGGCGAGCTTGAAGCAACAAACTCGGACGGCAGCAAAAATGCAGCAGCTTCATATGAAAACTGGAAAACTGAGCTTCCAAAACTTAGCCAAATCATCACCGAGCTTGCAATAAAAACTGTTGATGACAAAACAGCGCTCAAGTTCTTGATTGACGGCGGCGACATAAACGAGCTTGTAAAAAAACTTGAGCCAGACGAAATTGAAAAAATCATTCCACCAATTTTGGAAGCAAAATCAACAAAGCCGCTTAAAGACAAATTGTCACAAACAATTGTTGATTCAGTCAAGGGAATGATTGGTGAAAAAGAAGTTTCACTTTCTTTGGACACTGAAATCTTTACAAACGCCGAACCACAAACAACTGAATTTGTTGAAATATTTAAATCATTCATCAAAATCTTGCAACAATCTGACGATATTTCCAACTTGTCGTTCAAGGATTTGGATGCAACACTTCTTGGCGAGCTGATTGAAAAAATCAAGCTTAACGCATATCGTGTTGACCTTTCCAAAGGCACGGGAAGCGAAAAAACTGTTGAAGGCGCAACAAAGAGCTTGTTTGACGCACTTATCGAACAAGCCACAGCCGAATATGACAATGTTGACATTTTGTCATTGTTTAAAGTTGAACACGTTTATCAAATAGACTTCAATGGATTCTTCACACTTGTAAACCTTGCAAAAGAAAGCAATGGATTTGCCACAGAATTCTGGAATGTTGCAATGGAAGGAAGCAAAGACGAACAAAGCGTTGACAGTCTTCTTGATGCAGTTGAACAAAATCAAGATGCGGCAAAAGAGCTTTTGGAAGCTGCCGAAAACAGCGGCTTGGACATTGAGCTTGATGAAGAAACACAAAAGAAATTTGAAACCAAACTGGATGAACTTCGTCAGAAAGACACAATCGATGACAGCATTTTGGATGCTCTTGAAAGACTTTTAGGTGGCCGCGGTGAGTGAATTTGTTCATATTCCAGTGCTGGCAACTGAAGCGATTGACGGACTGAACATAAAAAAAGATGGAATTTATGTTGACGCAACTTGCGGGGGCGGCGGGCATAGCATTTTGATTGCTCAAAAGCTTGGAAAAAATGGCAAACTTGTTTGTTTTGACCAGGACGAAGAAGCGATTGAAGCGTGCAAGCAAAAATTAAAAAATTTTGACAATGTGATATACATACACTCCAATTTTGCAAATGCAAAATCGGAGCTTGAAAAACATGGAATAAACAAGGTTGACGGAATTTTGGCAGACCTTGGAGTTAGCTCACATCAAATTGACACCGCGGAAAGGGGGTTTTCCTTTTTGCATGACGGAAAACTTGACATGCGCATGGACAGAAGGGGGCAAAAAACAGCATATTTTGTTGTGAACACTTATCCACTTGAAAAGCTTAAACGCATTTTGTTTGAATATGGCGAAGAATCTTTCGCTCCAAAAATTGCATCTGCAATCGTGAAGGCGCGCTCTGAAAAACCTATTGAAACAACGTTCGAACTTAAAAACATTATTGAAAGCGTTTTTCCAAAAAAAATCATATATGGAAAGGGCGGCGTAAGCAAAAAAACATTTCAAGCAATTCGAATCGAAGTCAATGGCGAGCTTGAAATTTTGGAAAAGGCGCTTTATGATTTTGCTGATTTGCTGGCGGAAAAAGGCAGACTTGCGGTGATAACTTTTCACAGCTTGGAAGACAGAATTGTCAAAAATGTTTTCAAGGATTTGTCAACAGATTGCATTTGCCCGCCAAAAACGCCAATTTGCATTTGCTCGCACCGCGCAAAAGGCAAAAAAATTGGCAACAAGCCAACTCTTCCAACCCAAAGCGAAATTAAAAAAAACGAAAGGTCGCATTCTGCAAAACTGCGAGTTTTTGAAAAGTTTTAGATTTTCGAATTGTGTCGAACAAAAAATTTTTTAAAAAATATATTGAAAACGCCTTTTGTTTGTGTTAAAATTAAGGCTAGGAGAAACTTATGAACAATTTGTCTAATGTTGAAAGGGTGAAAAAAAGTGGAAAAAGTTTGTTAAACCTTGTCAAAGTGGGGTTGGTAACGGGGCTGGTTTTGCTTTTTCCGGCGTGCAACAAAAACAAGCAAAACACCGCACCATCTGATCCAATTGAGCCACCACCTAGCACCGAAAAAACAATGGTTCAGCTTCAAAGCGTTTTAACTGAGTTTGATCAAACAAGCGATCTGCCGGAGCAAGTCAGTCATTTTGCTGACGGGCTTGGCGACAAAATTGCAAACAGAGTTATCAGCAAGGATGAAGTTATTTTGTCAAGCGATGTCAAGTTTGATGCAAACAACAATTTGGCAAAAGTGTTTTTCCAAACATTGAACACAAAAACAGGCCAAGCAAAATATCAATCAGTTGCCATAAGGATGACGCAATCGCAGCAAAACACATTGCAAGGAAATTGGCAAGAGCTTGTGCTTGTAAAACTTGGACATCAGTCGGTGTTTGACAGCGTGGAAGAAAGCCAAGCTGATTCAATTTCGTCAAGATTGGAAGAAGTTTCAAATCAAATTTTGTCTGAAAAAGAAGGCATTGTAAATGGCCAAATTGTCAAACACAACACCTATCTTCAAACAGGGAATGACATAATTGACAAAAATTTGCATGGATTTATGTCTAATCTTGCTCCAAACGCAAACAGTGCAAAGTTTGGCGGAGTGCGAGAAGATGGCACATTTTTGATTTTCACTCGCGAAAACGACAAACTGTTTGAATGGTATGTTCAAACAAACAATTTTGACATCACAAATGCCGAAGCTTTGGCTCTTGCAAACGGCGGACTTGTTGGCTGTGATTATTCAACCAGAGAAATTGACATTTCTGCGCCATACACAGCGCCTGCGGTTGCAAAAGTGACCCGCCTTTCACTTGATGAAATTTATGATGAAGTTATGGGCGATTTTGAGTTCAAAAGCTTTAACTCTGTGCTTGTGGACTTGCTAAATTTGCGTTATCCAAAAACAACCGACAAAAAACCTTTGTTTTCAGGTTTGCAAGATGGAAAATTTGTTGTTTATTACGAAGCTTTGGACAATTTAAAAATGGGGTTTGCTGGCAACATGCAATATTCCGGTGACCCAAACGACATATTGAATTATCAACAACAA
>CANQRE010000019.1 GCA_947626175.1 uncultured Clostridia bacterium | reverse complement strand
CAGAAACATTCATTTTGGAGCACGTGAGCATGCAATGGCAGCAATTTGCAATGGCATAAGTTTGTATGAAGACTTTTTGCCTTTTGACAGCACCTTCCTTGGATTTTCAAACTATATGCTTCCTTCGCTTCGCCTTAGGGCAATGATGAAGCTCCCTGTGCTTGACATATTCACGCATGACAGCATTCTTATTGGCTATGATGGCCCAACTCATCAGCCAATAGAGCAAATTGGGCAACTTAGGGGCATTGTTGGACTAAATGTTTTCAGACCTTGTGATGCAAACGAGCTTGTTGCGGCCTACAAGTTTTATTTAACTGAGCGCTGCCCAACCTCAATTGTTGTTGCAAGGCAAAAAATTGCACCAAACAAGCTTTCATCAATCAAAAAAGCAAGCATGGGCGGCTATGTTTTAAAGGCAGCAAAAAAACAAGCAGATGTGGTCATATTTGCATCTGGAAGCGAAATTCCACTTGCACTTAGCGTTGCAAAGGAACTTGAAAAAAGCAAAGATGTAAGCGTTGTAAGCATGCCATGTTTTGAAGTTTTTGAAAAACAAAGTGCTTCTTACAAGGACAAGGTTTTGCAAATGGGCGCCAAAGTCAGAGTGGCAATTGAAGCGTCAAATGACTTTGCGTGGCAAAAATATTTAAGGCCAAATGACATTCAAATTGGCGTGAATGAATATATGCAAAGCGGTGATGGAGAAGAGATTTATCAAAAAGCAGGATTCAATGTCAAAGCAATTGTCAAACAAATAAACAAAAAACTTTGATTTCGCGATATAACAAAAAAAAGTGACATTTTTCTTATGTGAGCATATTTAAAAACGAAAGTAAAATATATTTATTGAAGGAGAAAAAATATGTTCACAAAAAAAAGTATTGTTTTAACAAGCGTGGATGATGGCGATCAAAAAGCAGTTTTGACAATTGAAAATCAAAATTCACTTGTTGAAGGCAGACTTAGGCTTTATAACTTTGGTCTTGAGCCTGATGGAATCCTGAGCCTTGGTCTAAACGAAAATGGCAAAGTGCGAAAGTGCGGGCTTAGCAAGGCGGGACCATCGTTATACACTTTCAAAACTGAGCCGCCGATTTTGGATGAGTTTAGCTGTGCAGTTGTTCAATTTGACAAGGCAAATATAAGGCCAATCTTGTTTGGCTCAACGCAGGAAAAACTGGAAATAAAAGATTCGCTTGCTGCAATTTCAAATTCAGTGTTTGACAGCACAACTGTCAAACAAATGGAAGAAAAGCTGGACGAAGAAGGCGTGGAATATGACGATGAACTTCAAAATGAAATAGAATCAGCAATCACAAAGTCGCTAAGTGAGCCTGACAAATGCTCAGATTGCAAATATAAAAAGTGTTTTTATGGCGAGCAAACTGAGCAGAAAGAAAGCAAAAGATTTATCGATGAAATCAAAGGTCAAATTGACAAATTGTTTCTTTCAAGTCCAAGTGAAAAATATTTGGAAGAGGCAATTCCTTCTTCAAAATGGGTGAGAGTTGAGTTTGATGGTGACGGCGAATATTACATCTTGGGGCTTGTTTATGATGAAGACGAAAACGTGAAATATGTTTGTTATGGTGTGCCGGGAGTATATCAAAAAACGCCGCCTTCATCGCTGTCAGGGCAGCCGGTGTGGTTTCCGCTTGACAGCGAAAATCGCGAAAGCTTTGGCTATTGGCTCACCTATCAGGATGCGGACACGGGCGAAAGCATAAAAGCAATCGTTGAATAAGGAGAAAAAATGAAAATTTTTGCAATTGTTGCTTTGTCACTGGTTGGAGCTGTGGTGCTTGGCATGGCACTATATTTGCTTTTGGGGGCGATATTGTTCAAAATGGCTCTTTCTCGCAAAAGTGTTGTGAAAAGGGTTATCAACAAAACAGTTGCAAAAACAATGCAAATTTACAAAATGGATTTTGATTGGTGGAACAAATATAATTTTCAAAACATTTCCATAAAATCATTTGATGGCTTAAAACTTGTTGCGCATTATCTTAGCACTGGTTCCAATTATCTTGCAATTGTTGTGCATGGATATGGGGCGGATTATCGAGAAATGCAGCAGTATTGCAAATATTTTGTTGACAGGGGTTATGACCTGTTGGCGGTTGAAAATCGTGCCCACGGCGGGAGTGAAGGCAAGGTGATCACAATGGGCTGGCTTGACAGACTTGATGTTGTCAAGTGGGCGGAAGAAATGACAAGGCGTAATCCGTCTTACAAAATTGTGCTTATGGGCTTGTCAATGGGAGCAAGCACCGTGTGCATGGCAAGCGGCGAAAAATTGCCAGAAAGTGTCAAGGGCGTGATTTCGGATTGTGGCTATGCAAATGCGTTTGATGAATTTAAGTATGTTTTCAAAAAAAGAGCTCATGTTCCTGTTTTTCCGTTTTTAAACATTTTGCATTCTTACACAAAAACTATGTATAATTTTGACATAAAGCAAGCAGATGCAACTGGACAACTTAAAAAATCCAATCTTCCGTTTTTGTTTTTCCATGGCGAAGATGACTCATTTGTCCCAGCTCAAAACTTGCAAATTCTTTCTTCGCAAGTTCCTGAAAAAAACAAACAAGTGCTTTTGGTAAAGGGTGCTGACCACGCACTAAGTTATCCAACTCAGCCAATTGAATATGAACGCGAATTAAACAAGTTTTTGCGAAAAATCATGTAAAATGCAAAAAAAAGGCAAAATTTTTGCCTTTTTTATACTTTTTAGCTTAATTATTGATTTTTGTCGGTGACAATGTTTTCGTTTGTATGTTCCAATCGTTTGTATGAAACAAGGTTTTGTTTTGCTCTAAGCTTTGCTTTTTTAAACAATTTGTTTGCCTTTGCAGGGCTGTGCTCGGAAAGATATGCAAATCTTCTTTCGCCCTGAAGGAACAATGCAAATTTGTTGTTTAGTTCGCCTCTGTCCAAAGTGAATCCTTTTTGAGGATGGTATCTAAACAAAGCCACATATCCGCTTTCAACAGCTTTTCTCATTTCGGTCAGTGATTTTGACATATCAAATCCATGATTAACGCAAGTTGAGTAAGCAATGATCAAACTTGGTCCGTCAAACTGCTCTGCTTCGCGGAAGGCTTTTATGCACTGATTCATGTCGGCGCCAATTGCCACGCTGGCAACATACACATCACCATATGTCATTGCCATAAGGGCAAGATTTTTTTTGTTGGAAATTTTGCCAGAGTCGCAAAGTTTCAAGCATGCTCCTGCAGGGGTTGATTTTGAAGCCTGACCGCCAGTGTTGGCATAACATTCGTTGTCAAGCACAAGAATATTCACATTTGCTCCGCTTGCCAAAACATGGTCAAGCCCGCCAAAGCCTATGTCATAAGCCCATCCATCGCCGCCAATAATCCAAACACTTTCTTTGCTTTGAGCAATATCCTTTGCAATTTTGATTCCAAGGCCAAATTCAGCGTTGTCTTCAAACAAACTGTTTGCCCAAGCTGGGCCAAAGCCATTTTCGTCTTTTGCAAAAGGGCAGGACGGATAGCTTCCGCCATAAATGCTTGAGCAGCCAGTTGCGTTTGCAATGACCATCCTTTTTCCAAACAGCATTGAAGCAAGTTTTATATATGGTGTTTCGCCGCAGCCAGCGCAAGCTCCAGGAAAAACAAAGTAGTTTTTCTCAAATTGCAGACCTTTGACTGTTGATTTTGAAAATGGAGTTTTGATGTTTTTTAATGAGTCAACTTTTTCAAAGTTTTCCTTTTCTTTTTGGAGGGTTTCGCCAGCATTTTTCAAAATAAGTGCTTTGCCAAGTGCAGGGCAAATTTCTTGGCAAAGCCCACATCCTGTGCAATCTTCTGGTGAAACTTGAATGCGATAATATCCCTCCACGCCATATGCCTTGACAAAAGGCACATCCTTTGGTGGTTTTTTCACAAGCACGGCCTTGATTGCTCCATGAGGGCAAGCAAGCACGCACTGGCCGCATTGCAAACATTTGTTTGGTTGCCACTGCGGAATGTTTTCAGCAATTGCGCGTTTTTCAAACTTGGTGGTGTCGGTTGGCACACTTCCGTTTTCTGAAAAAGCGGAAACAGGCAGTTTGTTAAAATCCTCAATATATTTTGTTTTAACTTTGTTCGAGCCAATTTTCAAAAGGTTTAAAGGCACTTTTTTGACCATATTTTTGCTTGCGATTGAAGCGTCAATGTTGTTTTGAACAACTTTTTCGCCTTTTCTTGCAAATGTGTGCCTGATTTCGTCAAACAGCTTTTCTTGATAGTCACTCTTAAGATGAGTTGCTTCAAACAAAGCAGTTGTCATAATAATGTTGATTTTTTCCTTAAGTCCATGTTCATTTGCAATTTTATGCCCGTTTATCACAAACACGTTTGCGTTGTTTTCCAGCAAAATTTTCTTATATTCATCTGGCAGAATTTTGTCAAGTTCATCAGGCTCAAAAACGGTGTTAAAAATCACAGTTCCGTTTTTCTTAAGCCCATCAAGGCAGTGACGAGTGTGCACAAATGAAAAGTTGTTGATCATGATCACATCCGCTTCGCGGCACAAATAAGTGCTATGGATTGGCTGGGAAGAAATTCTCAGGTGTGAAATTGTCATGCTTCCAGATTTTTTTGAATCATATTCAAAATAACCTTGCACAAAATCGTCTTCTCTTTCTCCCAAAATTTTGGTGATGGATTTGCTTGCGGAAACAGATCCGTCTGAGCCAAGGCCAAAAATTTTGATTTCTTCTTGTTTTAAATCAAGATGCACAGGCCTAAGTGGCAGGCTTGTTTTGCGCTCATCGTCATCAACTCCCACGCAAAAATTATCTTTCATCTTTTCAAAGTTGTTGATCACTGCCATTGCTTCGTCAGGGGAAAACTCTTTTCCGCCAAGGCCATAAATGCCACCAGCAATTTGAATATTTTTGCCCGCAAGAGAATTTTTAACGTCCAAAAACAGCGGTTCTCTTGCTCCGCTTTCGCAAGTTCTGTCAAGGACAATAACTTTTTTGGTGGTTTTTGGCAAAGCTGCCAAAATTGCTTTTTCATCAAAAGGCCTGAAAAGCCTAACTTTAACAAGCCCGCAATTTTTTGTTGTTTTCAAGCACTCCATCATTGTTTCGCTGCCGGAGCCCATCATAATAACAACGTTTTCGGCATTTTTTGGCCCAATATAATCAAAGCAGTGATATCTTCTGCCTGTCAAGTTTGCAAATTCATCAAAAGCCTTTTCGGCAAGGGAAGAAACTTGGTCATAAAGCTTTTCGCGAGCAAGCCTGTTTTGGAAAAACACATCTGGATTTTGAGCTGTTCCAAATTGCCTTGGGCTGTTTGAAGAAAGCGGCGCAACAAATTTTCGTTCTTTGATTGGGAAAAGCACTTTTATGTCATTTTGACTTAACATGTCAATTTTTTGAAATTCATGGCTTGTTCGAAAGCCGTCAAAAAAATGTAAAACGGGAAGGTGGGCATATTGTGAAAGCATATATGAAATCATTGCAATGTCATGTGATTCTTGAACAGAACATGAAGAAAGAAAAACAAATCCGCTTGACCTAACGCTCATAACATCGGAATGGTCGCCAAAAATTGAAAGCGCGTGTGAAGCAACGCTTCTGGCAGCAACATGCATAACTGCCGGCAAACATTCGCCCGCAATTTTGAACATATCTGGCAGCATAAGCAAAAGCCCTTGGCTTGAAGTGAATGTTGAAGCCAAAGCTCCGCCGATCAACGCTCCATGCAATGCCCCAGCCACGCCGGCTTCGGATTGCATTTCAATCAAAGTGACTTTTTCTCCAAAAATGTTCACATTTCCGTCAGCGGCAGCTTTTGAAGCAAACTCCGCCATAGGTGAGGACGGGGTGATTGGATAAACAGGAATTGCTTCGCTCAAAGCAAAAGCAACAGATGAAACAGCTGAGCAAGCGTCAATAGTCTTTTTCATTTTTTCTCCTAATGATTTCAATTATCTTTTTCGCACAAACTTAAATATGCCTTTTGTCAAAATAAGTATATATCAAAACGCAAAAAAATCAAAAGAAAATGTTTTGTTTTCTTCAAAGAAAAGTGTATAATTTGTTTATGCAAAGAATAAAGCTTTTGATTTCGTATGACGGTGGCAATTTTTCTGGCTGGCAAAAACAAAAGGCAAAGCGAACGGTGCAAGGCGAAATTGAAAAGGCCCTTAGCAAAATTTTTGGCAAGGAGATTTCGGTCACGGGGAGCAGCCGAACTGATGCTGGTGTGCATGCCCTTGGCCAAGTTGCGCATTTTGACCTAAGTCAACCTTTTCCAATTCAAAATCTTGCAAAAGCGTTAAATGCCATTTTACCAGAAGATGTGAAAATCTTGAAAGCGCAAAAGGCAAAAAGCACATTTAATGCAAGATTTGATGTCACAAAAAAAACATATGTCTATGCCGTCACTTCACAGCAAAACCCTATATTTAGGGGGTATTGTGCGCAGTATACCTACAATATAGACGATTCGCTTGTAAAACAGTGTTTGGACTTAATCAAAGGAAAACACAATTTCAAAGGCTTTTGTGCATCAACCGCGCAGGTAAAAAATTTTGAAAGAGAAATTTTTGAAGCCTCCTTTAAACGAAAGAAAAATCATCTTGAATTTTCTTTCACCGGCAATGGTTTTTTGCAACACATGGTCAGAATTTTGGTTGGAACGGCACTTGACGCGGGAAGAGGATTTCTTTCAATCGACAGTGTCAAACAAGCACTTGAAACTGGCAACAGGTCAATGGCCGGCAAAACAATGCCTGCGTGCGGACTATACTTGAAAAAGATATATTTTTGATGGAGAAGAAAAATGCAAAAATTAATAACGGACAGAGATTTAAAAAACTTATGGCAAAAATTTTTTTTGGAAAAAGGGTTTAAAAAAATTGAAGGCTATTCAATAGTCCCAGAAAATGACCCAACTGTTTTGTTCACAACAGCTGGCATGCAGCCAATTGTTCCATATCTTTTGGGTGAAAAACATCCTGAAGGAAACAAAATTTTTGATGTTCAAAGATGCCTTAGGACAAATGACATTGATGAAGTTGGCGATGGCACGCATTTCACATGCTTTGAAATGCTTGGATGTTGGACTTTGGGCGAGTGCAACAAAGAAGAAATGGTCAAAATGTCATATGAGTTTTTAACTTCAAAAAAATATTTGGGCATTCCAAAGCAAAAACTTGCAGTAAGCGTTTTTGGCGGAGATGAAACAATGCCTGCTGACACTCAAACCGCAAATGCTTGGAAAAAATGCGGAATTGAAAGGGTTTTCTTTTTGCCAAAAGAAAACAACTGGTGGGCACTTGGCGGCGGTGTGGGCCCATGCGGAACTGACACTGAAATGTTTTTTGACACTGGCAAAGCCCCTTGTGGAGAAAATTGCTCTCCAGCTTGTGATTGTGGAAAGTATATTGAAATATGGAATGATGTTTTCATGCAATATCGTGTTGACAACGAAGGTGAAAAACCAAAACTTCTTGCAAAGCCAAACATTGACACTGGAATGGGGCTTGAAAGAACGGTTGCTGTCATCAATGGACTTAAATCTGCTTATGAAATGGGTGTTTTGAAACAAGCAATTGAATTTGTCAAAGCAAACAGCTCTAGTTATGTTGAAAGAAGCGCAAGAATAATTGTTGATCATGTTCGCGCAGCAACATTTATTTTGGGGGACGAAAGAGGAGTTGTCCCAAGCAACATCGGCCAAGGATATATTTTGCGCAGACTTATTCGCCGAGCAATCAATCATTCAAGAACGATTGGCTTTGACAGTCAAAAACTTATTTCGCTTGCAGAAATGTTTGTAAAAGAATATGGACAAGATTATTCCGACATTGCTTCAAATTTAAACAAAGTCAAGGAAGAACTTGAAAAAGAAATTCAAAAGTTTTCAAAGGCAATTGAAGATGGCCATAAGGAATTTGAAAAGGCTCTTAGTGGCATTGAAAGGCACAAGTTGTTTGCAAAAGAAGGCGAAAAAGTTGAAAACATCATAAGTGGTAAAACAGCCTTCAGGCTTTATGACACTTTTGGCTTTCCGCTTGAGCTGACAAAAGAACTTGCTCAGGAAAGGGGATATCAAGTTGATGAGCAAGGATTTAATGAATGCTTCAAGGAGCATCAAGAAAAATCCCGTTCGCTCACTGCCGGCACTTTCAAAGGTGGACTTGCTGACAGCGGCGAGCAATCAGCAAAATATCACACAGCAACGCACCTTTTGCTTGCTGGTCTTCGCTCTTTAGAGCCAGACACAATGCAAAAAGGCTCCAACATAACAAATGAAAGGATGCGTTTTGACTTTAATTTCAGCCACAAACTCACTCCAGAAGAAATCAAATATCTTGAGGACTTTGTAAATGGTGCAATCCAAAAAAATATAAAAGTTGTTTGCGAAGAAATGCCACTTGAACAGGCAAAACAACAAGGTGCGCTTGGGGCATTTTCAAACAAATATTCTTCAATTGTCAAAGTTTACACAATTGGCAATGTTTCAAAGGAAATTTGTGGCGGTCCACATGCAAAAAACACAGGTGAACTTGGCAAATTTAAAATCATAAAGGAAGAAAGTTCATCGGCGGGCATTCGCAGAATAAAAGCTGTTTTGGAGTGATAAGGAAATTTGTTGATTTTATTTTAATTTTTTGCTAAAATAAACATTATAAGGAGAAAGAAATGGCAAAAGACAAAGTGAAAAAAGGATTTTTCTTTTACTTCGGTTTTTTTCTGCTGCTGATCATTGCGGCAGTGCTGGTCATATTTGTTGTGATGTTGTTTATGCCGGGCACTTCAATTTTGGGGCTTGAATATTTCACCAATCCAGGTTCAAAAGGGGTGATCAGGGTTGAGCAAACCACAGATGAAAGTGGCAAGGCAATTGACTTTTCTTCTTCCGATTTTAACAGGATTGAAATAAACGCCGGCTACAGCGAAGTGATTGTTCAAAATAATTATGATTTTGAAAAAGGCGGAATATACATAGACAATCAATCAAAAGGATTTGTAACAAGCAAAAAGGCAACAGATTTTGTTTATGATGTCACAATTGAAAATGGTGTGCTAAAAATAAATGTTCAAGAACAAAACGGATTTTTGTATTTTTCAAAAAAATCAACAATATATTTGCAAGTTTCTGACAAAAACAGCTCTCCTTTCAAAGAAAAAAGCATCAAAATCACCACAAAGGATGGCGATGTAAACATTGGCGGAGTTGAAAAAGCGGGACTAAGCAATCAAACACTTATCAAAAATCTTGAAGTTGAAACAACAAAAGGCTCAATAAACTTAAGCGGCCTTTGCCCATCGATTTTGGACAACCTTTCGCTCAAAACTGTTTCGGGCAACATAAACATTGCACGCGGCGAAATTGAATCAAAAATCATTTCCATCTCCACAAGTTCTGGCTCAATAACTGCGCAAAAATTGATTTCGTCTGAGCCAATTGCTTTGAAAACAGAATCTGGAAAGGTGAAAATTTCGGAAATCAATTCATCTTTGTATGGATTGTTCACCGATGCGTATGTTGAAATTGGAACAATAAAAAGGGGAGTTGATTTGTCAAACTCACCATTTTCATCAAGCGTGATCAAAATTGGAAATGTTGAAGATGGCAGCGTTATTGCACTTAATGGTCGCGACACTGATTTTGAAATTGGCAAAGTGGAAAAAGGAAAAACTCAAATTGAAACCACAACGGGTTCAATCACAGTCAGCGAAGGATTGATCAGCGGATCAAAACTCAAAACATCATCTGGAAATATCAAAGCAGGCGTAAGCGAATATGCCTCAAATGTTGTTCTTCAAACAGAAAAGGGCGAAATTGATGTAACTCTTCCAAGCGAATTTTCGTCTGCAAGCGTTATAAATCAAACAGGCAAAACAAATGTTTCAATGCCTGAAAACGGACGTTACACACTCAAGTTTTATTATTATGGCAGCTTGGAAAGCGAAGCAGATTTAAAGAACTTTAAGTTTGACAATGTAAAACTCAATCGTGACCTACAAGTTGCAAATCCACTTGTGATAAACAACGAAGCTTATGACACCAGAACTCTGGTTTTGAAATGCAACAAGGAAATAAACTTTAACTGGACAAAATAACATGTGCACAAATGTTAATTATGTGAAATTTGGTGGAAAAGTCATAAAGCTCACTTGGCATTATGGCTTGCCTTCAAAGCGGATGCAAACAAGGCAAGTTTATGGCGTGATATTTGCCCCTGACGGCAGAATTATGCTTAAAGTTAGCTCTGAAAATGGCAAAAAGGAATATTCGCTTATTGGCGGCACAACTGAAGACTTTGACGAAAACATGATCGCAACTTTAACAAGAGAAGTAAGCGAAGAAGTGAACACAACCCTTGATGAAAAAATTGAAATAATTGGCTATCAAAAGGTTGAAGGCGATGGAAAGCCAAAGCCGTATGCACAAGTGCGCATGGCCGCAGTTATAAAACAAATTTTTGAAAAGCGGCCTGACATAGATGGCGGCGAAATATATGACAGGCTCTTAACAACTCCTGAAAAAGCAATCAAGCTCTTAAATTGGGGAACAATCGGCAAAAAAATCATAAAAAGGGCAGTAAAAATTGCAAAAAAACAATTTAACATAGCGCTTTGCTGCCAAAAAGATGAATATGTGTGAAAAATCCTAAAATTCGTTTAGGATTTTTTTAAACTTGAAAACAAATAACATCACTTTTTGGTTTGTCAAACAAAAAACTTGTGATATAATCATAATCATGAAGATATTGCACGTTGCGGATTTGCATCTTGAAGGCGGTTACAACAGGGTTGGAACTGAAAAAAACAAGCTTTTAAGGGAAGAAGGGCTTGGCCTTTTTGCCGAAATGATTTCAATTGCCAAAAAGGAAAATGCAAGTGTTGTGCTTTTGTGTGGCGATTTGTTTGATAAACTTGTTGTTCGAAAATCAACAAAAAAGTTTGTGCTAAGTCAAATTTCCGAAAATTCAAATATCAAGTTTTTTTACTGCCTTGGCAATCATGATCACAAATCTCTTTTTGAAGATGAATGCCCAAAAAATTTGATAGTTTTTCCTTCGGAGTTTCAAAAATATGATTTGGGCGAAGTTGTGATTGGCGGAAGCAGTGTGATAAAATACAAAAAAAGTGATTTTGTCAGTGCGGTGGATTTTGACAAGGACAGGCTCAACATTTTCATGCTCCATGCCTATCTTTCGCCAAGCAAATTTGATGATTGCTTAACTTTTGAAGTCAAGGATTTGGCTGGAAAAAACATTGATTATCTTGCTCTTGGCCACATTCACACTCGCACAAATGGCAAAATAGACAAGCGCGGCGAGTGGGTTTATGCTGGCAATGGCGGAGCTTATGGATTTGGAAATTATCCGCGCGGATATGTTATGATTGAAGTCAAGGACGGAAAACTAACGTGGGCAAGGCATGACTTCAAAGTCAAACGCAAGTTTGTGGACGTTCCAGTGGAAATAACAAATTGTCACACTTTTGAAGATCTTAAAAATGCCATTTCATCGGCACTTACTCATTTTAGTTCAGATGATTGCGTAAGGGTGTTTTTCAAAGGCGAATATGATGAAGATTTTGAAAAGCGAATTTCAATGCTGATTGATCATTTTTCGCAAAAGTATTTTTATTTTGACATTCGCGATGACAGCAAAATCAAAATAGATTATGAAAAAATCAAATCGGAAACGCTTTCTTTAAAGGCGGAAATGCTTTCGCTTATTCACAATTCTTCGCTGTCGGAAGAGCAAAAAATTGCATGTATCAAGCTTGGCATAAGCGCCCTTCGTGGTGAGGAGGTGGAAATATGAAAATTCTCAGCCTTCGCATCGAAAATTTTGGAAAACTCAGCGACCTAAGCTATGTTTTTGGCCCAGGGCTTAACACAATTTGTTCTGAAAACGGTTGGGGAAAAACAACCCTTGCGTGTTTTATCAAAGCAATGTTTTATGGCATGGACAAAAAGGGCAATCAAAAAAATTATGCGGCCGACCGAAGCCGATTTGTGCCATGGCAAGGCGGCGTTTATGGCGGAAGCTTGATGTTTGAAGCAAATGGCAAGCAATATCGTGTCCTTCGCACTTTTGGCTCAACGCCAGAGAGTGACAGATTTGAACTTTTGGACATCAAAACAGGCAAAAACAGCAAGGATTTTTCGTCAAACCTTGGCGAAGAGCTGTTTGGCGTTGGCAAGGAAACTTTTTCACTTTCAACGTTTTTCCCGCAGGGCATGTTGGAAGGGAATATAAATGATGAAGTCCGCGCTCATCTTTCAGGTGCAAGCAATCTTGTTGGCGATGTTGAAATGAAGTCGCGAGCAGTTAAAAAACTTAAATCGCTTTCAAGAGAGCTTAATGCCTCAAGTCCAAAAAATTATGAAATAATGGCAGTTGAAAATTCAATAGAAAATGGCAAAGCAAAACTTAATGAACTTGAAGAAGAAAAATCTGCCTTAAAGCAAAAGGCTTGTCTTTTAAAGGAAAAACTTAAGCTCCTTTCGCAGGAAGAAGAAAAAACTTCGCAAAACATTTTGGATTTTGTTTCGGCACAAAAAACACAAATTGATTTGCCAAAAAACGACCTTCCTTCTCAAAGCCCAAAAGCAAGTTGGAAGGAAAGGATAATGGTTGCACTTCCATTTTTGATTGTGATTTTGGCAATGGCAAGTGTTGTGGTGGCATTGTTCGTCACGGGGAATATGCAGGCAAATTTGTGGATTGTTTTTGTTGCCGCATCGGTGCTTGTTTTGTTCTTGGCGGCGTGGCTTGTTTTTTTGCATCTCAAGCGAAAATCGCAAGCGCAAAAACGAAAGGAAGAGCTTGACGATCAGCTCAAAAAGCTTGAAGAAAAAAAGAAGAGCCTTGAAGAAGAATTTAATGAAATTGCCGAAAAAGAAAGGCAAAAAGAGCAAAAAATTGGCGAAAAAGCCGAAATTGACAAAAATTTGGCGCTTTGTGAAAACAGTTTAATGCACATTGAAAGGCAAGTTTGTGAGCTTATGGAGCAAATTGATGCGGCTCAAATAAATCGTCAACAAATGCGTTCGCAAAAGGAAGAAATTGACAAAAAACTTTTGATTGTAAACAGCGTTATTGATTTTTTGGAAGAGGCGCAAGTCAATGTTTCAAGCAGATATGTTTTGCCAATGCAGCAAAAGTTTTCAAGCATCTTAAATGAAATTTCGCAAGAAAAATCAATCAAGCTGGATGTGGACCTAAATCCAAATGTTGACACTTTTGTGGGTCTAAAGGAAAAGCAGTTCCTAAGCCGCGGCACGCAGGACCTTGTTGAAATTTGCAAGCGTTTTGCGCTTGTTCAAAGTGTGTTTGAAAAGGAAAAGCCATTCATTGTTTTGGACGATCCATTTATAAACCTGGATGAAAACATTTTGCAAAACACTCTTTCGCTGATTGAAAATTTTGCAAAGGACTATCAAATAATATATTTCATTTGCCACAAAAGCCGCCAGCCAAAAAATGGATAAAATAAAAAAACCGCACATTCATTGCGCGGTTTTTTGTTTGTTTTCGCGAGCTTTAAGTTTTGTATAAATTTTGACAAGCCTTGGCCGTAAGTATCTTTGCAGCATCACCGGCATCATATTCAAAACAATGATGAGCAGCATTCCGCAAAGCCCGATCGTGAGATAGTATTGCGGGTGAAGAAAAGCAAAAAATATTGGAGTTAGCAAAATATCAAAAAAATGCAAAATGGAAGCGTTTATGTTTTCATATATAAAACGCAAATAGAAGTCAGAATTTTGTGCTTGTGAAAAATCAACTTTCTTTTTGAAGTGGACAAGCTTTCCAAAATCAGGAATCAGTTTTTTCCATTTTTCAATTTTAATCTTTTCATAAAATTTTTGTTCGTAAGCTGGAACTTGAAAAATCTTTTTGTTTGGATTAAATTTAATTTTGGTTAGTGGCCTAGCAAGAAGCATAATAAGTGCGCACAAACAACCGCTGAATGTGGTGTAAGCAAGCCAGTCGGTGACAATTGTGAGATATGAAAGTCCGCTCGCACTGGCCAAAGGGAAACTAGAAAATATTGCAATCATTGAAAAAATTATGTAAACAAAAAAATAAAACATTTTTCATCTCCGCAAAAATTTTTAAAAATTTATTAGTCTTTTTTAATGAGTTTGTAGCCCTTTTTCAATAAAAAACTTTCCAAGGTTTCATTTTCTTTCAAAATTATTTTTGGGTGATTGTTGCTTTGAAGCTGGGCAACGCATTTTGGATAATATCCGCAAACTTTTTGTATCCATTCGTCGTTGTTTCCGCGACTTTTATATCTTTCAACATAGCTTTCAAACGCTTTTTCGGAAGGGTAACAGATTGAATATTTTATGTTGTGTTGTTCATATAACTGCAGCATATCAGGAGTTAGCCAAAGCAAAATCACGTCATATTTTTTCAAACTATCAAAAATCGCATTGATATAATTTTCAGGGAAGTTTTTGTTTGGAATTCGATTTTTTGTGCCTTTCATTTTTTCATATTCCGTTTCCGGCACGTTTGAGTAGTCATACACAAATCGGCTACTTTCCAAATCAATAACATTTTTATATTTTTTTGCAAGAAAAGTTTTGCCAACTCCAGCAAATCCTGCAATAATAACTTTTTCCATATAGTTTTATTTTACATGTTTTGCCTATTCGCTGCAAGCAAAAATCAGCAAGTAGTGCAAAATAGTTTAAGGCAATTTATTTCAAAAATATTAAATCCTATTAATCGATTGCGCAAAATCGTCAACGTAGTGCGATTTTCATTCGGCGCAAAAACGAAAAAACAAACGTTAAACGAGCGATGCGTTTTATAGTCCGAGAAAAAGTGCAGTTTTTTCGTTGGTGCGAGTGGTGGGAGCCACGAC
>CANQRE010000018.1 GCA_947626175.1 uncultured Clostridia bacterium | reverse complement strand
ATTGCCACACTTGTGAGAGTGTTGCATGCAAAAACAATTATATCCGGTTTAAAAAAAGATGAAATATCACTGACAAGTTGCTCTGCCCTTGCCATTAAAAACTCGGGGCTTTTGTTACCATAAGGGGCCTCTTTTTCATCGGCATAAAACAAAAACTTGCATCCACTGCAAGAAGAGAAAAGTTGTTTCAAAATGTTTATGCCGCCGCTGCCACTGTCAATCACTGCAATTTTTTTCACATAGATATATATGCTACAAGGCTTTGATTATTGCTTTGGAAATTATTTTGGCAAGCAAATTTATTTCCTCATGATTGTCCTTTGGTGTGAGAATTGTTTGCATCGGTGCGTTTTTTAAAACCTTTCCCGCCAGAAGCATTGTTGGCACTCCTATGGATAAACACGGAACTCCAAGGCTTTGCTGACAAATTTTTTGTCCCAAATTGTTGACTGCACTTGCCGGCGTCATGCCAACATCGTTAAGCTGAATTGAAGTTGAAAGCCTGTTTACGGATGTTGTTGCAAGGGCGTCTATCACCATAACGCAATCAAAATCAAATGCAAGGGTGAGCAAACTTACAACATCAAATGAATTTAGGCCGGTGTTATAAAAAATGTTTGGCGCAAATTTGCAAATACGCAAGTCTTTTTTCATCACATCAAGTTTGATACAGTCAAGCACTTTGCTGCCAAGCGAATCCGCCATGATTTGCGGATTACCTAGCCCCACAATCAAAATTCGAGATTTTTTGCTAAGTTTATGCTTTTTGGCAAGATTTTTGATTTCCTTTGAAAGTTGATCGCAAACATAATTTTCAATATCATTTTTATATAAATGCAGCATTGGGCAATTTAAAATCACATAATTCCCTTCTTCAAAGCCTGTTTGTTTTGCTTTTTGCGGACTGTCAACACAGATTTTGCCCTTGCACAAAGAATACTTGCCTGTTTCAAATTTTTGATAGCCAAGTTCTTTTAAATCTGCCCCGCACTCATCTATTAAATCAATCATGAAAATATTTTGTGTCCTTTTGGAAAAAAATATTTGTTTTTCACTTGCAAAAATTATACTGTTATGATATAATCGCTTTAGACATTTCAAAAGGAGACGAAGATGGCAAATATTAAATCGGCTAAAAAAAGAATTTTGGTAATTGAAAAAAAACGTGAAATCAACAAAGCCGTGAAATCAAAAATTTTGACTTACACAAAAAAATTTAAAGCTGCCGTAAGTGCTGGTGATGTTAGCTTGAGCGAAAAAGCTTACAGCGAAGTTACTTCAGTTCTTGACAAAGCTGTCAGCGATGGAGTTATTCATGCAAATTGTGCCGCAAGAAGAAAGTCCCGATTTGCTGTTCAACTTGACAAACTTAAAGCCAAAAAGCCAGAATAATCTGGTTTTTTTTATTAAAAAAAGAGAAGGGTTTTACTGCCCCTTCTCTTTTTCATTGTCATTGTCCTTTCCATTTTCATCCGCTTGTTGTGAAGGCAAATTCACAATTCCAACTGCCACCAAAACTCCAGCAACTGCCATAACAATGTCGGAAATGATTTTTTCTTCAATCTTAAACGAAAAGGCTCTGCCAATTGCACTTGCCAAAATTCCAAGTGCTCCAGCAAGCGCTGTCCAAAAACTATATGAGCGAATCAGATTTTTTAACATTTTGTTTTTTTCTCCTTTTTGGCATTAAAACTTCCTTAAGCTCTTCAACATCATCTTTGATTTTTTCAATTGTGCCAATGTGCACTGTGAGCGTGTCGATTGTTTTTTGATATTTTTCCTCTCGCTTTTTGCTGTCCTTGAGTTGATAAAAAAACAACGCCACAAACAAAATTGCAAAAACGCCATTGCTCACAATAACGCTGACAATTTCTTGCCAAATCTGCATTAGCTTTTTTCCTTTTGAGGCTTGATATAAATGCCGCCTTCCCTTTGTTTTACAGCTTTGTCCATCGCACCATTTTTGCCAAGTTCAATTTGATCAACAAGTTTTTTCATCTCTTCTTTTTCTCCTTTCTTTGCAATTCTGGACAAAAATATTGAATAAGAATGATCAATCATGCAAATTTTTTTCACAAGAAAACCTTTGCTGTAAGTTCAAAATCAGGGACATAGCTTTTTGCATCTTTTGACGAAATTTTCACTTGAAAAACTCTGCCAACAACATTGACTTTGATTGGGATTGTTTTGTTTGACGGGGTTATGGACAGCTTGGCATAGTCAAGGTCACTAAAAATTTCAATTTCACATTGCATTTGGGGTTTTGCAACAATTTGGGTTATTTTTTTAAGATTTTTTGCATATCCAAGGTCACTTTTTGGCGAAATCCACATTTTTTCAAGCGGAGCTCCAAAAAAAGTGCCATCTTCACAAAGCTGACCAATTTTGTTTTGATTTTCTCCCCTGAAAGTTGCGCATAGTTTTTTTACAGATGGAGTTTTTATCGTCATCATGCTTTGAATATCAAATCCACGCAAAACTTCAATCGTTTTATTGTTTAAATCATAAATCAAAAGTGCATTGTTTTTTTGAGAAGAAGTTTCATCATCAAACTTAAGTTTGCATGCAAGAAAATATTTGCCATCAAAGCATATTCCTTGGAAAAACGAAGACGAAGCAAAATCAATCAAATCAAAAAATGGAATGTCAAGCTTTGATACGTTTTTCCCTTCAAGCGAAAACAGTCCGTCTTTTGCCAAGAAAATGATTTTTTCACCATTTGATGCAATTGACGAAGGCTCGATATATGAAGATGAATCATATATGTTTGACGATGCCACTTCAGATTGTGTGCTATATAGCGAAAGAACTGTTATGCCATATTCCCTGAACAAATACAAGTTTTCGCCAACCGAAACAAGTTTTGTCAGCCCGCCCCTAAGCGAAGGCAATGGAACTTGTTTGATTTGAGTTTCCATCCAAAGGTCAAATGTTTTGTCGCTGTATAAAAGTTTGTTGTTGCTGCCTGTTGTGATCAAAAACAAATATGGTCCAAACCAACAACCTGACCTAAACTGCGGAAGTTGATCATAAACCTGACAGCCACTTCCATTCAAGCCAACTGTTTTGTCAGCTGAAGATGAGAAAAACATTGTGTCGCTGCCATCATTTATTGAAAAATGAACTGCGTTTGGGATTTCATTAAACTGCGCCATTGTTTCATACATCATTTTGTCTGACATTATGTTGAAAAAAAACATTTTTTTGTTTTCATCAAGATAAAACACATAATATTTGTCTTTTTTTGACAAGCTGTCATACCAAACAAATGGCCACGCTCCCAAAACTTGATTTGCTTTAAGCTCAAATGTTTGCTCTTCGGCAGTTTCATCTGTCAAAGGCAGGGCAAGCTGGCAAAAGCCATGCCCTACCTTTAAGAAGCCAGATGAAATTGAATAATTGTAAAAACCTTTCGTTTTTGTTAAAGAGGATGAGTTATCAAAATTTGTGATAGATGAAAAATCGTCAAATTTAATTGAAAGAGTTTTGCTTCTTTTGGAAGGAAATTCGTTTTCCATATCGCCCCCTTATTGCCATCTTCTTTTTGGAAGATTTATCAAACAACGTTTGCGGGCAAGTTTTTCCAGTCCACGAACAAATCTTTTGTGAAACAAAAGTGCTTCGTCTGATTGGCCCTGCAAAAACAAATATTCCCTTGTTGTTCCATAGGACAAAATCCTTTCCGAAATCATCACGCTTTTTTCATCGTCCTTGTTTAAAATCTCCGGCTGAGTTTGATAGCAAACCCAAACCCTTTTTGCGTTCACAAACACTGAGTCAGCGCAAATGGTGTGCTTGATTTTTCGGCCATAAACATCTTTAACACTGTGAATTGAACTTAGCGGATAAGCAAATTGCGAAAACTTTATTTGTCCATCCTTTGTTTCAAAAAACTCATGGACAAAAATTGGCAAAAACTCTGTGACCGCTTCTTCATAAGCGCTGTTTAGGCAATTTACAAGTTTATTAAGTTTGTTTTTTTCAAGCTCAGTTCCTTCGCCGCTGTCAATATATTTTTTCACTTCGTCAAGGCCAAGAAAATCACAACTTAAGGACAAAACTTGATTTACTTTCATTATTTCACCTCTTTTATTTGCTCTATTGCCTGAGAAAGAAGATGGCGCTTTTTGTTTTCGTTTTCTTTGTCGATTTCCTCAATAAGCTTTGCCGCGTTTTGACTTTTTGTTTTCCTTGCAAGCGTTATTGTTCGCTCGTCCAAAACGTCAAACGGCACAGTGAAGGCATAACTTGGGCCCTTTTGGGCTGAATTGTGCACTTCAAAAGCGTTTTTTGATAAATTAAACACAACAAAGTAGCCTTCATCAATCTCTTTAAGCCTTTCAGTTATGTAAAAAGGCTCGCTTTCAAGCAAAATTTGGTTTTTCATTTGTTCTCCTTACTCATGATTGCAATTTACAGTAACTTGAAAAGGATTTGAAACTGTTGATTTGATTGCACTTATCTTTGCTTGTCCACTTGGCTTGTCGCAAACAAGTTCAGCATACTTTACAAGTGTTGCGCTGTAAGCAGGATGGTTTGCAACTTGTTTCAAGATGCTGCCATTTTCGCCTTCAATCCATTTCCAATCGCAAAGTTCATGCAAAACAAAGTCGTTGGTGTTGAGAAGATACATTGTTCCTTCGTCAACAAACCTGTCGTTAACCATTGGAATTCCATTGTAAGAAATTGCCTTAAATCCGCCTTCAAGTTCAACAATTTCAGCATTTGCTCTGTAAGCAGTCAAATATGCTTGATAAGCCCTTCTCACATCGCTTGAGCATGAAATAAAGTTGATTTTTGAATCAGCATTTTCTTCCAAGAAATCTATTGCAGTTTGAATGAGAGAATCAGAAATTTCTGTTGGAACATTAGATGAATATGGAGTAAGCCATTTGTAATCAGCTCTCTTTAAGCCATACAGCGTTTCAGAATTTGAAAAGATTGCTCCAAGTCCAGTGATTTCCAAATCTTTTGAGCCTTGAACATAAACTGTCATTGGGTCGGACTCAATTGTAACGTCCTTGTCAACTGTGATTTGTTTGTTTAGTCTGTCAACAGCTTTAACTCTTGCTTGTGAAACAGATTTTGCTCCTTCTTTTGTGTAAAAGTCCACAACCATTCCTTCAATAAAGTTGTTCACTTTGTCGCAAGTGATCACCTTGCCTTCAGCCGCTGTTGCTTTTGCAAGAGCGCCTGTTCCATCACCATAAAGCATTCTGCCAAGATTGAAAGTGCTTGCTTTCACAAGGCCTTCCATTTCATCAGCAAGAAGGTTCACAAAAGCGCCAATGTTGTTTGCTGACGCTCTGATTGCTTTGTCAGTGATTTCAATTTTTCCATAAAGGTTTTTAAGATCTGTTTTAAATTGGGCATAATTGTTGCCAAATGCTTCAGGAAGAAGCGAATTTTCTTCGCCAGCGCCAATTCCACCATTGATTCCAAATGGTGCAAGCTTGATCACTTCCTTTCCCCAAACATCTTTGTTTGTTCGGCGAATTTGTGTCAAAAGAGGATTGGCTGAAACATTGAGTTGATTTGCAACAACTCCCAAATAAACAGTTTTAAGTGCGTTTTCAGCATTTTGTAATGTTACCATTTTTTTCTCCTTTTAACTGAACATCTCCTCCATCATCTTTTTTGCTTCGCCAAGCGATTTTGGAGTGGCTGGCGTCAACCCAGCCACACGTTGTCCGCCATCGCCGTGCAATAAAAATGGTGTGCTTGATGATTTAAGTTTTCTCATGTAAGATTCAATCACATGATTTTTTAGTTCTTCATCTTGAAAAACATATTTTTGAATAAGAGGATTGTCGAGCTTTGATTTCCCACTTGCCAAATTTTCAATCATAGCTTTGGCAAGCAAGCCATCAAAATCAACATTCCCTTCCATTTGCTCACAATCTTTTCTGATTTGATCAGCAAATGGTGTGGCATCTTCTCGCTCTTTAAGGAAGGTCTCAAGTTTTTCTGCAACATTTTGTTTGCATAAAGTTGCTTGCTGACTTTTCTCCTTTTCAAGTTCGCATAGCCTTTGGCTTTTTCTGGTAAATTCTGCTTCCAATGACTTGTAAGCTTCCAAAAGTGCGGCCGCACTTTTAAATTTGCCAAATTCGCCTTTTTCATCTGAGGAGCCTGCCTCACTCACGACACTTTCATCATTTGTTTTATGCAAAACCTCTGCCGGTTCCGTGGCTGGTTGTTCCTCAATTTGATTTTCGTCCATAGTTTCCTCCTAAAAAATTATTGTTTTAAAAATGCTTTATGTTCTCTGATATGCTGCAAAAACATTTCTTCAATTTGTGGATTTTGAGCATATTCTTTTTCATAATCGCCACCAAGCATGTATGAAACATGCCTGTCAATGTGAAGCTCATGATCATCAATTTCAATTGCCTTCACCTTTTTGCCATCAAGGATTTTGAGATTTTCATTTTCGGCTTTTTTGATGTGAAGTTCACTTGTGTCCTGTGCGTTTTCCCAAATTCCAAAGCCCAAAACCTCAAGTGCTTTCACCTTCATTTTGTTGCTCATGCCATTTTCCTTGTCATCAAGCAATCCTGCATTTATCAAATCAAAAACCATTTGTCTGCGCTGCGCAAGGCTTTCGCCAAGTTCATTTTGAGTTTCAAGGGCAATGTCATCACTTGAAATATCGCTGGAATTAAAATAAAACAGTTCAATGTCGCCGTTGTCGCCCACAATTTTGGCAAGACGCGGCAAAATTGCAAATTGCTTGTATAGTTTCAAAATCATTTGGCTAATGTTTTTGACGCTTTGCTTGATGTTGTTTGCTGAATTGTTAAGCCTAAGTTCACTTTGCTCAACCATAACTTCAAGAGCAACTCCTGAAATGTTTGCAGTGAGATTTTGATTGTCCAAAACTTCGCTTAAGCCGCTGACATTGTTAAATTCTTCCAAAAGTTTGTCTTCTTCATCTGCAAAACTTGATGACAAATTTTCGGTGCTTAAATATTCGGGCGATGTTGAGCCTTGACGATACACAAGCACTTTGCCTGGGCAAAGTCCATCTTCTTCCAAATTGTCAATATCTATTGACCCATCTTCGACCTTCAAAATGCCCATTGTGAGTCTGTTGATAAATTCATGCTTTCGGTTTTTCACCGCATTGTAAGCCCTTTGGATTGGAATCAGCCGATCCACAACACTTGTTCCCCAAAAAGATGAAACTTGGCCAAGTGAAACAAGCCTAACAAAAGGAAAAGCCCTTTCATCATCTTTTCCAACCGCAAAAGGATTTTCGCCGTCATAAAACAGCTTGTCGCCAACAACAATTGTGAGTCGACCATTTGGATTTTCATCATTTGCTTTTTGATATCTTTCAATCACAAGTGCTGAATTTTTTTTGATTCCTTGGCAAACTTTTGGAGCAGCAGACGAATAGCCAAGCCCGCCAAATCCAACAGTTGTGCTGTCAAGTGAAAACACACTTAAATCCTGCCCTTTGACATCCAAGCCATATAGCGAGTTTATTTTGTCCGCATCCATTGCCCTTGCATGAATAATGCTTTGGCAAGCCTCAATATCTGTGCTTGTGGATGAGTCAGGATATATTTCAAATGGCGAGCAAACGGTCACATCCACTTCGCCGCTTCTGACCACTGTTCCATCATCTTCAGTTGCAACCACTTGTCCAATTTTTGAATCCCATGTGATTTTGAAAAAGCTTGTTCCGCAAATTTCACTCCACTGCATTGCTTCATCAATTTTTTTGGAAAGCTCAAGCTTGTTGGATATGCTGTCAATAATCTTTTTTGACACCTTGGCGGTGAACACATCTCTTTCATCGTTTGAGGACGGCAAAACAGTTGTTTTTGGCTTTATTTTTGCAAGTTTTGCAACCCTAATGTCAACAATTGGAGCAATATGGTTGAAAATTTCACGCTCTTGCCAATAAAATTGTTTGTCAAGATCTTCCAAATTTCCACCATAGCCAATGTCACAATATTGATTACCTAAATAAAAATTCATGTTCATAAGCCATTGCGTTTCAAAGCTTTTTCTTTCCTCACTCCTTTTTGCAAAATCTTCGAGCACTTCTTTGACAATTTTTTGTTCTTCTTTCATTTTTTTCTCCTTTATTTTTTTATCCTTGGTTTTGGTTTGAATGGTGACGAAGTGGCTTTTGGCGTTTGTAGCTTTGCAATTTCTTGATACATTCCATTTAAACATTCCTTGCAAAACGCAAGTTCGCGTTTTAAAATGCCTTTGGTGGAAAAACTGTAATCAGCAAGATTGTTACACCCCAAAAAATCACATTTCGTCGGTTTGTTGCATTTTTCGATCTGCATCTTCTTCCTCCTTGATAAGTCGCAGGAGCTTTTCACGCTCAAGGTTAAGCTCGGCATCGCTCATATCCTGCAAATTTGACGGCATATTGCGGTCAAAAGCATTTTCAAAGCATTTAAATCTGGCGGAACGTGCTTTTTTGTCAGCTTTTTTTTGCAAAGAACTTGATCGCCGTTTTCGCTGATGGCATATTCACAAACTTGCTCGCTGGTTTGAAAGCCAAGCGCTTTTTTCAAAAGAGCATGCTCAAGCTTTTGCATTTCCTCGTTTGTCAAAGTCCCCTCCCACGTTTATATGGGCATTTTATAATCGAAAATTTTTGTTTTCAAACTTTTGTGCCAAATTTTCTCACACATTTTTTGAGCGAGAGTAAAATGATTATGTAGAGGTGAAGTTATGAGCAAATTGCTTTCGTTCAAGGATGTAAATTTTTTTTATCAAACAAAGGCTGAAGAAATTCAAGCCTTGAAGGACCTTTCCTTTGACATTGACTATCAGGAATTTGCTTCCATTGTTGGACCAAGCGGCTGCGGCAAAACAACAATTTTGTCCTTGATTGCAGGCCTTTTGGAAAAAAGTTCGGGCGAAATTTTGCTTGACGGAAAACCTATTCAAAAAAACGACAGCCGCATTGGATATATGTTCCAACGCGACCAACTTTTTGAGTGGCGAACAATTTGGCAAAACGTCACCCTTTCGATTGAAATAAGCAAGCCCAAAAACGCCGATCAAAAAAAAGAACTTGCCAAAGAATTGCTCAAAAAATATGACCTTTACGACTTTATTTCTTCAAAACCACGTGCTTTAAGTGGCGGAATGCGTCAAAGAGTTGCTTTGATTCGAACGCTTGTCATGGAGCCAAGCTTGCTGCTTTTGGACGAACCTTTTTCAGCCCTTGATTTTCAAACCAGGCTGAATGTTTGCGATGATGTTTATGGCATAATCAAAAATGAAAAAAAGACTGCAATTTTGGTCACTCACGACATTTCGGAAGCTTTGTCCATGTCAAACAAGGTGATTGTTCTTTCCTCTAGGCCGGCTTCCGTCAAACACGTGCAAATTTTAAATCTTAATGGAGAAACACCTTTATCAAGACGAGAAGCTCCAAACTTTGGAGAACTGTTTGACTTGATTTGGAAAACACTTACGAATGAAAAAGAAACCTGTTAAGCCAAAAATTTCCAGGGTTGCACCTTATTCTAGCGCACACAAGAAATACCTTCAAAAACAGCGCAATGACAAAATTTTTGTTTTAATCATGCAAATCATGCTCCTTGTGCTTGCAATTGGCCTGTGGGAACTGCTTGCTGTGACCAATGTCGTTGACCCATTCTTCGTGAGCAGTCCGTCAAGAATTTTCAAAATGTTTGTAAGTTTGGTGGCAAGCGGAACAATTTGGAAGCATGTTGGCATCACATTGCTCGAAACAATTATTGGTTTTTTGATTGCCACCTTTGGAGGAACGTTAATTGCAATTTTGCTGTGGTGGAATCAAAAGTTAAGGAGAATTTTGGAGCCATACATTGTGGTTTTAAATTCGCTGCCAAAAATTGCACTTGGCCCAATCATAATTTTGTGGTTTGGAAGCGGCATGAGCGCAATTGTTGTGATGTGCATTTTGATCACAATTGTTTTGACCACAATTTCCATGCTCAATGCTTTCAACTCATGTGATGCCGACAAAATTCAACTTTTGAAATCAATGCACGCCAACAAGTTTCAAATTTTTTGGAAACTTATTCTCCCCAACGCAACAGACGAATTTATTTCTGTTTTAAAAATAAATGTCGGGATGAGCTGGGTTGGAACAATCATGGGCGAATATCTTTCTTCCAGCGCAGGACTTGGATTTTTGATTGTTTATGGCAGCCAAATCTTTAAGATTGACCTTGTTATGACAAGCACCGTTTTGCTATGTTTGCTTGCCGCACTTATGTATATGGCAGTGTGCCTGATTGAAAAAATTCATTCCCGCTAGGGCGACCTTTTTTCAGGCATAACAATTGCCACACACAAAAAAATTGTCCCAAGCACGCTTGCAAAAGGATATAAATAGCTGACAATCACTCCAAATCCTAAAAATGAAAAACAAAACGGCAAAATCAGTGCAACAAAACATGTGCCAAAAAAATTAAACTTGAATTTTTTCAAGCAATCGGCACTTGTGTATACCAAAGAAAAAAGAGTTGTGATGCAACCTGAAAAAATGACAAATTTTATCAATACCAAACCCATCCCACTGCTGATGGCAAGAAGCGGCATGCTTTCTTGCATTGCAGCTGGATGAGAAAGAAGGACAAAATTGGAAAGCAAAAGAAAAACGGAAAGTGTCAGGCTTGAAAAAAAGCTTGCAAACACTTTCTGTTTTTTTGTTAATTGAGCCCCCGACTTTGCGATCACAATGCTGCTTATTGAAAAATTTAAAACAACATATAAAAAAGTGAAAAAAACTCCGGCATAAACATTTTGGCTTTTTATAAAGTTTGGAACAGAAAAATTTAGGCAAAGCACCATAAGCAAGCTCAAAAGAGTGAACGGAATGAGAATGGAATTAAATTTTTCAAGCGACCCCATCCCTTTTTTTATCACAACAAAACACATTAAAAGCATTAAGCTTGCGGCGGCAATTTTAACAAACAAGTTTTGCGGCAAAACATTCATTTCACCGGCAAACATGGAAGAAGTGAAAATAAGCGACACGATTAAAGTTAAAAAAGCAAAAATTTTTGATGACGAAATTTTTTTCGAAAGCTTTTCTCCCATTGATAAAAACAAAAAAATAACGCCAAAAAACAAAAAAAACGCTATTAAAATGAAAAAATATGAAATTGTTCCAAATCGTGAAAAGAAAACGGCAATTTCTTTGCCACTTGCAAAACCTGAGCCAAGCACAGTGCCAATGATGATCATAATTGAAAAAAAGGTCTTTTTCATCAGTTTAATATATTTTTTTAATTTTTAAAAAATTACGCAAAATAACTTTGCGGCAAAAACGAAATATGAAAAAACTTTTTCCATTTTATGTTTTTATTCTCATTGTTGTGTGCGGCTTCGTCACATGCCTTTTGCCATTTCCATTATTTTCAAAATATGCAAACATAACGGCAAAAAATGTTTATGACATAAACAATTTTTATGAAACTGAAAATGAAATATATTCTCCTTCAAAGTCCGTGAGCGTGTCAAATTTGAATTGGTTTGAAACGGTTAACACTCTTTTTAAAACATATCAAAAAACACGCGTGATAGACATTCAAAGCGGCAAAACATACTATGTTTTTCGAAACGGCGGGCATAATCATGCAGATGTTGAGCCAATTGATGAAAAAAACACACAAATTTTCAAAGAAATATACGGCGGAGTTTGGAGCTGGGCAAGAAGACCTGTTTGGGTTGAAGTAACTCAAGGAAATTTTGTGGCGGCAAGCATAAATGGCTTTCCACACGGAAAAAGCTATGTGCAAAACAATGGTCTTGACGGGCACACTTGCATCCACTTTTTGCAAAGCAAAACACATGGCACAAAAAAAGTTGACCCCGCTCATCAAGAAGCAGTTAGTTATGCCTTTGATCATCGCAATGAAATTGAAAAATATTTATAAAAAAGAAGGGAGTCCCCTTCTTTTAAATTTGTGAAACCGAGCCACCTAATGCCAAAATCAACTCTTGCAAATATGACAATATTTCATTTGTTTTCAGTGAGCTTGCAATCACCAAAATGCTGGATGGAATTGGAAGTCCTTCAAGAAGTTTTGCACTTTCGTCATAAGAAAATCCGTCATCAAAATCACCTTGTGAATAGAAAAGTGAAAAATTTTGATTTATGTTTGTGATAAGATATGACGACATAAAGTTTGTGTTTGTTTGCTCACTTGTTGTGACAAAACTTATGTTTGCTTGTGTGTCGGCTGAAAAGTTTGCGCCTGTGGAATTGACTTCAACAGTGATTTCATTGCCGTTTGATTGAACAGCGCCAATTAGGCCAATGAACATGCTTTCAGTGACGTTTGTGAAATCTGTTTTTGCAAAGCAGTTGTCAATTTTAACATTTGTTTGCGTTTGCCCAACAAATCCACCAACGCTTTGCTGCCCAACAAGTTCAATTTCGCCAACCGTTGAGCAACTTGAAATAACCGCCTGATCTGTTTCAGCGCTTTCAATCATTCCAATAATTCCGCCACTTGAAACATCGGCTTTGACTTTTGCAAAATTGTGGCTTTGCAAAATTTGATCAAAGTTTTGCGCTTTCCCAATCATTCCGCCAGCATATTGCGTGCCAGACACGCTGCCTTCGGTTATACATTTTTGAACAACGGCATTTCCTTCGCCCAAAATTCCGCCAACAGCGATGCCACTTACAGAGCATGAACTTATGCACTCTGAGATGTTTGCATTTTCGCCTTTTCCAACAATGCCGCCAGCAGATTGTCCTGAAACATCCGCCCCTGTTTCGCAATTTGAAAAAATTGCTTGGCTATCACCTTTTGTCATTGCTGCAATTGCGCCTGCGTTTTCAGACGCAGAAATTGTGCCATACACATTGCAGTTTTCAACAGTTCCATTGTTAAACACGCAAATTCCGCCGCATTGAATGCCATTTATGTCAACATTTTGCAAAAGCAGATTTTTGATCACTCCTTGATTGTTGCCAAAAAGTGCTGCTCCCTTTGTTCCAACGCTTGTGCGGAAATTTTTTATGTCATAATTAAGTCCATCAAATGTTCCAGAAAATGTTGCATAACTTGTTGGCTGTGACAAATCGGAATTGAATTTCGCCATGTCTGGGAAGAAATAGTCACTTAAATCAATGTCGCAAGTTTGAACAAATTTTTCGTCCTGTGTGGCTTGCCCGCTTTGAATGAGATATGCAAACTCGGCAAAATCCTCAGCAGATGAAATTTGATACACATCATTTTCTTTCTTCAGTGAGTTTGAGCGATGATTTAGCCATGTGTCAACATATTGAGCATACAGCTCATGATCTTCCGTTGCTGTGACAGGAGTGTTTTTATCAATTCTTTCGCCGCCTTCCTGTGCTGTCCACCACCCTGTGAACAAAAAGTTGTTCGGGCCAATTGCTTCAGGCAAATTGCCATAGGTGGAGTTGTATTTCACAACAACTGTGTCATCTGCGCCTTCTGGCAAAGTTCCGCCATTTAATTTTAATATAACAGTGAAAGCCCCTTCAACATATCTGGCAAACAGTGTTTGCGGCCCTTCCATGTCATCAACAATTGTTTGAGATCGAACTCTTTCGCCGCCTTCCTGTGCTGTCCACCAGCCATCGAAAGCAAATCCTGGTTTAACTGGCACTGGCAAAGAGCCATTTAGGCCTGTTCCTTCGCCATATTTTTTGCCATAAGTCACAACAGTGCTTGATGGAGTGCATTGCCCATCACCGGCATCAAAATCAATTTCAAATGTTTTTGCGCTCCAATGAGCATACAATGTGTGCGAAGAAGGCGTTGAAACAGGTGTGCTTTCCAAAATTTGTTGTCCTCCATCCTCGCTTGTCCACCAGCCATCAAAAATGTAACCCTTTCGCGATGGAACAGGCAAATCGCCATACGGAAGTCCAAAAACATAGCTCTTTGACGAAGTTTCAACATCGCCTTCGCCTGCGTCAAAGTTAACAGTATATGAATTTGCACTCCATTGCATATAAAGTTTTTGACATGTTGCATTTTCCCTTGTCACAGTTGTTGTCAGTGCGTTGCCATCAATTTTTCTGCTTCCGCCACTTGCTGAGTCAAACAAACCTTGCAAAGTGTATCCCGGCTTTTTGAACAATTTGAAAACTTGTGTGTTATAAGCTGTGCTTCCGCCAACAATCCATTGGCTGTTATATGTGTCATATTTGATTGCCCCGTTCAAGCTGCCATTAGAAATTGCATTTTTGACTTGCGTGTAAACTGCTGATGACACACTTCCATCATTTTCGCCAAGCACCGCCCCTTGCAAATCAACCGAATATGAAACAGTGTAATAAATATTAAAAGTGTAGGTCGCCGTGTCATAATATAAATCAACATAACTTCTGTTTTTCTCTCCGGTCATGCTCATAAGTGATTGTCCAGAAATTTCTGTTTGTTTGTTTTTATATGAATCCGTAAGGTCATAATAACTTTCATCCAAAACAAGAGTTGATCCGCCATTTGAATATGGATTTGTGATGCTGTTCACAACAAGATAACGATGATAAAAAAGTGACTGAGCATCCAAACTTGCGTTTTCAATTGTTGTTCCTACTTCCGTTGTGTTGGCATAAGAAAAAGCTGTGTTGTTTCCAAGCATTGTGTTGGAAAGCCCACCAAGATATATTTTTCCGTCAAACTGTGCGCCTATATAATTTGTGTTTTTAAGACCATAAACGTTTTGAAAAACAACATTAACGTGGGTGTTGGCCGCTTCAACAACGCTTTGATCAGACTGTGGCAAGAACATGAAAACAAGTCCACTTGCAATCAAAGCAGACGAACACGCCATAGCACACATAATTTTTTTGAAACTTTTTGTCACAAAAAAAGACCTTTTTTAAACTTTTTCAAAGCGAGCAACATTTTTTTACTATTATAGTATACTCATATTTTGACATAAAACAAAGCAATTTTGCGTTGTGACAAAAATTTTTTATTATTTGTGATAATTTGTTCCGCTGATAATGTTAAACGCCCTATAAATTTGTTCAAGTGCAACAATTCGTGCCAAATTGTGCGGCAAAGTTATTTTCCCAAAGCTTACAAGTTTTGTTGCCGATTGCTTCACTTTTTCGCTGACGCCATAAGACCCGCCAACAACAAATGTGATTGTGGAAGACGTCAAGCTTTGCGAGGAAACAAGTTTTGCAAACTCCTGGCTTGTTAGCTCACTTCCATGAATATCAAACACAAAAGTGCTTCCCTTTTGTTTTTCCAAAATCTCTTCGCCTTCACGCTCAATGATTTGGCCTGGATTTGACAAAAAATTTTGCTCTTCCACTTCAATAACTTTCAGCTTGCAAAATCTTGACAAGCGCTTTATGTATTCATTTTGGGCGTC
>CANQRE010000017.1 GCA_947626175.1 uncultured Clostridia bacterium | reverse complement strand
GACATTGCTTACAAGTCGCTTCAAGCAAAGGAAGAGTTGTCAAAACAAAGTGCAAACGAACCAACTGTTGAAGATATTGCAAAATTTTTGGGTCTTCCAAGCAAAACAATAAATTTTGCTTTGGATGCGATCAGTGAAACGGTTTCGCTTTCCGAGCCTGTGTATTGCGATGGCAGCGACACAATTGAACTTAAGGATCAAATCACGGATTTAAAGGACAGCGATGAAAGCTTGTATGAAAAAATTGCAATCAAGGATGCGATCAAAAAATTATCTCCGCGTGAACGAGAAATTTTGCTGCTTAGATATTATGTTGGCAAAACGCAAATGGAAGTCAGCGAAGAAGTGGGCATAAGCCAAGCACAAGTCAGTCGCCTTGAAAAAAATGCACTGAAAGCAATCAAAGAAAGGATTGAATAATTCAAATTTCTTACTTCAAAAAATGGGGCAAAACGCCCTGTTTTTTTGTTTTTGATCAAAATTTGTCATGACAGCGAATTTTGTCACATATTGTAAAGCAAATGGAAACTTCATTTTTGGAACTAAGATGCAAAGAAGTTGTCAATGTGGTCGATGGCAGAAGGCTTGGCCACATTATTGATGTTGCGTTCAATCTTGCCACTGGTTGTGTGACGGGCATTATTGTGCCGGGCGAAAAAAGTTTTTGGAATGTGTTTAAAAGCGGATCTGAGTTTTTTATTCCGTTAAATCAAATTGTAAAAGTTGGCGAGGACACAATTCTTGTGCAAATCTATGGCGGGCAGCAGCCACCAAACAACCCATATATTTTATCGAACACAAACAACAAAAATTAAAATTCTGCAAAGTTTTTTTAGCGAAAGTCAAAAATTTTTGCCAAGATAATGTGACCATTAACAAACAGTGGTCAAGTTTTCCACATGGCTTTTTAAACCGGACAAAAAGTTATCCACAAACTTTGGGCATGGAAAAAACCAAAAACTTCAAGATAATCCCTTGACAAGGCTGGCTGGCTGGCTGGTGTATACTATTTTCGAAGAAAAAAGTTGGAAATTTTGAAAAAATTATCCACAAAGTGGCAATTTTTTCAAAAAAGATATCCACATTTTCAAAAAAATAAAGGGGAGAAAAATTATGGCAAGAGTGACAAAAGATGGTGTGATGTGTTATGCGCATCCAATAACAGTTGGTCAATATGAACGCATGGGGAAAAAAGGCTTGGATGCTTTCAAAGCTGCTTCATTGTCAGAAAGAGCAAAAAAAGAAGGGACAAGGCATTTTCCTGACACCGATTTAGGGGTTTGCTACACGCCGACTGTTCGTCATATTCCAAGGGGATTTGCGGTGAGCGTTGGACCATTATATGTTGATACAGATGGTCGCTTAGATAACATGGTAGACTTTACTGACAATGCCGGCTTGCGCGTTTCTTTGCACCCAATTTACAGACAGGATTCAAAAATTGTGAAAACTGCCCAAATGCAAGCAAGAACGACAAGGATTTTTAACGGTAAAGGAACTGAAGAAACCACATCCATAGGAAAAGTTGTCACAGTGGGTGGAATAAAATATCTTTGGCTTAATGAAGACGAATGCAAAAACGGCACTGAAAAAGGTATGGATTTAGTCAGTGTTGAATTGGTGGCTCGTGCAGTTACTTCACCATGTCGGCTTGGGCCTGATTACGATTATTTGCAAAATACAAAATTTCAACAGCAATGTGAAGCTGTCGCTCTTGAAAACTGTGACGAAGAAGAACTTGCTCTTCTTCAAGAGGGTTTGCTTTCAAAAGAAGACAATTATGAAAATTGGGCTTCGCTGGAAGTTAAAAAAGAAAGACCAAACTCAGCAAAAGAAGTTTATAAGCAAATTGAGTCTGGTAAGTTAACTCCGGAAGAAGGAAAACAAGCACTTATGGAAATTTTGAATGAGATTGAATCAAAAGGTGATGCTAAAGATATTCAAAAATTCACTCAAGACTTGGAAGCAGAGCATCAAGCGTATTTGGAAAGGCACGCTTCAATGGATGCTGCAATGAACACAATTGATGGATTAAATTTTGGTGGTGACAAAAAATGAAAGTAAAAAACAAAGAGCAGCTTACAGAGCTTGCAAACGTCCAAATTGAAATTGCTTACAATGATTTTAAAGAGATTGAAAAAAAGCGTAAAGCAAAAAGCATTTAACAAAAAAAACTGCCGTTTGGCAGTTTTTTTTATAACTCTTGCAAAAGTTTTTTGAATGACTCAATGTCCTTAAATTGGCGATAAACTGATGCAAAGCGAACATATGCAACATCGTCAAGTCGCTTGAGTGCTTCCATCACCATTTCACCAAGTTTGGATGAAGGCACTTCCTGCAAAAAGTTGTTTTGCAAAGTTTTTTCAATTTCAGTGGCAATTGCATCAATTTGTTCAAGGCTTACAGGCCTTTTTTCGCATGCTTTGATAATTCCATTTTTGATTTTGTTTATGTCAAACGCTTGGCGGCTTCCATCTGATTTTATAACAAGAATAGGAGTCATTTCAATTGTTTCATAGGTTGTAAATCTTTTGCCGCATCCAAGACATTCTCGGCGGCGGCGAATTGAATTTGTTTCGTCAGTGCTTCTTGAATCAAGGACCTTGCTTTCTTCACATCCACAATATATACATTTCATTTTCTTTCTCCTTTACATAATTCTACCATATATTGTTTAAAAAAACAAACGATTTTTGTTTTATTTTTGCTTGATGCAAAGTAAAATACTTTATGCAAAACTTGTCCGAAGCAAAAATTGGAAAAACATATTCGATTGTGGGATTTGATGATTTTCTTTCCGTTAAGGTTTTACGAAGGCTTTGTGACCTTGGCTTAACAAAAGGACAAAAGGTCACGGTGACACATCGCTCACTACTTAAAAAAGCAATTTTGTTTGAAATTCGCGGCTATATGCTTTCACTTAAAACTTTGCTTGCAAAAGGAGTGCTGGTTGAATGAAAAGAAAGATTTCTTCTTCAAATTGCTCCTTTTTTGACAAGGAAGTTCTGCTTGTTGGCAATCCAAACACAGGCAAAACAACTTTGTTTAACAAGCTCACAGGTGCAAATGAGCATGTGGGCAATTGGCACGGCGTGACAGTTGAAGAAAAGGGCAAAACCTTTGACTGTTTTGGACAAAAAATTAGGCTTGTTGATTTGCCGGGCATTTATTCTCTTTCGGCTTTGAGCTATGAAGAGCAAGTGGCGATTGATTACATTCGCGCTCATCCAAAAACAAAAATAATAAATATTTGTGACATAAACAACCTTCAACGAAATCTTGCCTTAACACTTGGACTTTTGGAGATGGGGGCGGATGTTATTCTTGCGGTCAACAAAACAAGCAAAAATCCAATCAACAAAGTTGATTTTTTAGGCCTTGAAAAGCAACTAAAAATTCCTGTTGTTGAAATTGAGGCAAACAAAACGCAAGGGCTTGAAAAATTGAAAGAACTTGTTTTGCTGCCTTTTTCACCTTCGCCCGTTCCTGAATATGCCAAAAAACTGACAAATCAAACAGATGTGTTTTCGGCGATCAAAGTTTTGGAGCATGACGAAAATTTTTTGCAAAAGAACGCGCCATTGCCGCCAAAATCAACCATTGAACTTGTTGCAAATGCAAGATATAACTATATCAGTTTTCTTCAAAAAAAGTTTTTCACTTCTTCGCAAAAAGTGTATGGCAAAAGCAAACTTGACAAAATTTTGTTAAATCGATTTTTGGCTTTTCCAATTTTTTTGCTTGTGCTTGCAGGCATATTTTATCTCACATTTTTTTCGCTGGGCAAATGGCTGTCGGACGGGCTAAATTTTTTGCTTGATATATCATTTGGAAACTGGATTGAAAAATTTTGTTTTTCTGTTTTTGGCCAAAATTCATGGATAACGCATTTGTTTTGTGATGCAATAATTGACGGAGTCAGCAGCGTGCTTACTTTTTTGCCGCAAGTTGCTCTTTTGTTTGGTTTTTTGTCAATTTTGGAAGACAGCGGCTATCTTTCACGCGTAGCGTTTGCAAGCGAAGATATTTTTGGGAAAATCGGTTTGTCAGGGAAAAGTATATACACGCTTTTGATGGGCTTTGGATGTTCAACAACAGCAATTTTGACTGCAAGGAACATGGAAGACAAAAATTCAAAAATAAAAACTGCCTTGGCAACAACTTTCATCAGTTGCAGCGCAAAATTTCCAATTTATGTTGTCATTGGCGGGGCGTTTTTTGGGGCAAACAATGTGTTTGTGATCATGTTCTTATATCTTTTGGGTCTTGCGGCGGCAATTCTTATGTGTGCAATGCTTGAAAAAACTGTTTTAAAAAGCAAAGAGCAATCCTTTATTCTGGAATTTCCGCCATATAGAATGGTTGGGGCAAAAAGAACAATAAAAGTTTTGTGGGAAAACGTTAAGCAGTTTTTGATAAGGGTTGGGTCGCTTCTCTTGTCGATGAACGTTATCGTTTGGGTGCTGTCAAACTTTTCATTTGACTTTTCGTTTGTGCTTGAAAGCGGGAAAATGAGCATGCTTGAAGGCTTTGGAAAGGTTTTGGCACCAATTTTTGTGCCACTTGGCTTTGGAAGTTATGGGGCTGCTTCGGCACTTATTGCAGGGTTTGTTGCAAAGGAAGTGATTTTGACTTCAATTGCAATGTTTAACAATCTTTCTGACAGCCAAAGCATTGGCAATTCGCTGAAAGATCCGTCAAGCATGGTGTTTTTTCCTTCGCCCGCTTCAGCATTAAGTTTTTTGGTGTTTTCACTTTTGTATTGTCCTTGTCTTTCTTCAGCGGTGGTCTTGAGAAAGGAAGTGGGCAAAAAATGGTGCTTTGTTGGGATCGTGGTGCAATTTGTTGTGGCGTATTTGATGGCTTTGTTGGTGTTTAACGTTATGCGCGGGGTTGAAATGTTCGGCTTTTGGGCAACTGTCGGCGTGATTGCCGCATTTGCCACAATTGTGTTTGCACTTTTCAAGGTGATTTCGGTTTTCAAAAAAAAGAATGGCTGCGGAAATTGCAGAGGATGTAAATAAGCCACAAGCATAATTTGATTTGATTTTAAAATGCGTTTATGTTATTATATTTGTATGGCAAAACCTATTGTCGCCATTGTTGGAAGGCCAAATGTTGGCAAAAGCACATTTTTCAACAAAATATGTGGCGAAAGAATAAGCATAGTGGACAATGTTCCGGGTGTGACTCGGGACAGGATTTATGCTGACGCAGAGTGGGCTGGCAGAGAATTTACACTTGTTGACACTGGCGGATTGGATCCAAAAAGCGAAGATATATTTCAAAAGGAAATTGCCCAGCAAGTTGATATCGCCCTTGAAATGGCCGATGTGATTGTTATGCTCACCGATGGCCAAACAGGCCTGACACAAGCGGACGAAATGTTGGCAAAAAAAATTAGAAAAAAATCAACGCCTGTTGTTTTGGTCGTGAACAAACTTGACAGATTTGACATCAATGACACGTTTGAATTTTATTCACTTGGACTTGGAACTCCAATGCCTTTGTCATGTGAACAATCCAAGGGAATCGGCGACATTCTTGATGCAATCAAATCACATTTCCCGCCTCAAAATGCTGATGAAAACGATGAAGGCATTTTAAAAATTGCAATTGTTGGAAGGCCAAATGTTGGCAAAAGTTCAATCATAAATCGCTTGCTTGGTGAAAAAAGAGTTGTTGTAAGCGATCATGAAGGCACAACGCGTGACAGCGTGATGGTGCCATTTAAGTTTAACAAAAAAACATATTATCTCGTTGACACCGCAGGCCTAAGGCGAAACAGAAGCGTTGAACAAGCGTCTGTGGAAGGCTATTCTGTTCTTCGCACAATGCGCGCAATTGAAAGGGCGGATGTTGTGGTGATTGTTGTGGATGGAACAAGCAAACTCACTGAGCAAGATGTTCGCATTGCGGGCTATGTTCATCAGGCTGGCAAGCCAAGCGTGCTTGCTGTCAACAAAATGGATTTGTTTGAAGGTGACAGAAAAGAACTTAAAGAAAGTTTTGACCAAGACCTTAAGTTTATGGATTATTATTTGCCGGTGTATATTTCAGCGTTAAAGGGAACAAGGCTTGGCGATTTGATGCCAAATGTTTTAAGGGCTTTTGAAAATGGATCAAAAAGAATAAAAACAGGAATTTTGAATGAAATGCTTGCTGATGCACTTGTCAACTTTGAGCCGCCAGCAAAAAATGGAAGAAAAGCAAAAATAAAATATATAACTCAGGTTTCCGTTCTTCCGCCAACATTCACGCTTTTTACCAATGATGCAAAACTTATAAACTTTTCATATCTAAGATATCTTGAAAACAGGTTCAGAGAAAAAACAGATTTTTCTGGCACGCCAATCAGATTTGTTGTCAAATCAAAGGAGGATGAATGACAGGCCTTTGGTTTTGTTTGATGATTGTTGTTTGCTATTTTGTGGGCAACATCAACTTTGCAAGAGCTATTGCCCGCGTTTGGAAGCATGATGACATCACAAAACGCGGAAGTGGCAATCCTGGAGCCATGAATGTTTTAAGGGTTTATGGCATTGGACCTTTTATTGCAACTGTTTTGTGCGAAGGGCTTAAAGCAGCTGTTCCAGCAATTTCATGCGGATATATTTTTGCTTCACAAGGGCTGTTTGAAGTTGCCTTTTTCACGGCAGGATTTTCAGTTATTTTAGGGCACAATTTTCCAGTTGTTTTCAAGTTTAAGGGCGGGAAGGGCATAATGTGTATCATTGGCATGTTTTGCTTTAGTCCGCTTTGGTATTTGGGACTTATATTTGCATTTTTATATCTCGTGTTTTTGTATTTTGTTGACTATGCCTTTTTGGCTTCGCTTATTTATGTTTTTCTTCTCACCTTGGCGTGGATAATTTATCTTTGCATTTTGCAGCCATATTTATGGTGGGTTGCAATGATAATTTTGATTGTAAACTTTTTGCTTGCAATTTTTATGCACCGCTCAAACATTGCGCGATTTGTCAAGGGAACGGAAAATCACACTGGATTTAAGGAAAAACTTAAAAAATTGTTTGCAAAAAAGCAAAAAGTGGAAGCTGAAAGCCAAACAACTGAAAAAGAAATTGTGATAGAAGATGAAAACTTAAGCGCTCAGAGCGATCACGTTGACGGCGAAAAACAAGAAAACAATATTGACAGCACAGAAAAACAAAACAATGATGAAAAGAACTAGACAGTTCTTTTTTTAAAAGAAGAATAATGACCTGACCAGCAGCATATTTTATCTTAACTATGGAGGTCATTTATGGAAAAATTCGAAATTTACGATGACATAAAAACTCGCACAAATGGCGAGATTTATGTTGGCGTTGTTGGCCCCGTTAGAGTTGGAAAATCCACTTTTATCACTGAGTTTATGAAAAAACTTGTGCTTCCAAACATTTCGGGGAAATATCCAAAAGAAAGGGCAATTGATGAGCTTCCACAGTCTGCTGACGGAAAAACAATCATGACAACTCAGCCAAAGTTTGTGCCAAACGAAGCTGTCAAAATTTCGGTTGCAGACAATGTGGAACTCAAAGTAAGGCTTATTGATTGCGTTGGCTATCTGGTTGCTGGAGCAATGGGACATGAGGAAAACAATTCGCCACGAAAGGTCAAAACGCCTTGGTCAGATGAAGAAATGCCTTTTGAGCAAGCGGCAGAGCTTGGCACTCAAAAAGTGATGAAGGAGCATTCAACAGTTGGCATTGTTGTGACAACTGATGGAAGTGTGACTGACATTGAGCGCATAAATTATGTCGAAGCTGAAGAAAGGGTTGTTAGTGAAATGAAGGAAAGTGGCAAGCCGTTTGTGATTGCCCTAAATTGCAAAAATCCTTCGTCTGCGGAAAGCAAAAAACTTGCCTCTTCGCTGGAAGCAAAATATCAAACACCAGTGCTTGCTATAAACGCACTTGAACTAAAGGAAAGCGACATTGACAAAGTTTTTGAAAAACTTTTATATGAATTTCCTGTTTCGTCAATCAAAGTTCACCTTCCACGTTTTCTTCAAGCACTTGATTATGAAGACGAAATCATTCAAGAAATTTCATCGTCAGTTATGGCTTTTGCGCAAGGGATGAACAAACTTTCAGATGTTGACAAAAACAAGCTCATCTTCACTGAGAGTGAAAACTTTGAGCCTATCACTTTTTCAAACATTTCAATGGGTGATGGAACTGTGAATTTTGACATAATTCCAAAGGAAGGCTTGTTTTACAAAATTCTTTCAAAGCAGTGTGGCCATCAGATCAATGATGATTATGAGCTTTTGAAATTTGTCAAAGAACTTGCTGTTGCAAAACAGGAATATGACAAAATCAAATCGGCTTTGGATCAAGTAAATGAAACGGGATATGGCATTGTTGCTCCGCGTCAAGAAGACTTTGAACTTGAAGAGCCTGAAGTTATCAGACAAGGGTCAAAATTTGGAGTTCGCATAAAAGCCACTGCTCCAAGTTTGCACATTTTGAAAGTTGACGTAAACACCGAAGTCACGCCGCTTGTTGGCAGCGAGCAGCAATCAAAAGAACTTGCGGATGAGCTGGTCAGCCAAATTCAAGACAGTCCTGACGCAATTTGGGGAACAAACATGTTTGGCAAAAGCTTGTCGGAACTTATTGGCGACAACATAAATTCAAAGATTGTGATGATGCCACAGGATGTTCAAAAGAAAATGCGAAAAACACTTGGCCGAATTGTTAATGAAGGCAAGGGCGGAATCATTTGTATATTGCTATGAAAAAAACCGAACATTTTGTTCGGTTTTTTAGGCGTGTGGTCCAATGTCATCCACGTTTTCGCAAGACTCGCTGTTGTTGTAAGGCTCATCATTCTCATATGGCTTTGGCATTGCATACATTTGATAGAAAATGTTTTCAGGAATGTTGTGCTCTTGTGCAAATTTTTTTCTTATTTCAAAATTTTTTTCAATTTCATCAAAATCAGATTGATTTGTGGCTGCAGCAAAGTTTTCAGGCGTAAAATCAAAATCTTGGAATCCATCTGAATACAATGTTTCCTGATTGCAGTTCACGCAAAATGTATTAAGCTTCATAAAGTTGTAACCCGAGTTTGTTTCAAATGTTTTTAAGTTGTATTTAAAGCCAACCGTGTCACCAATTTGTGTGTGCATAATTTTGAGCAGCGGTCTTCCAATTGTTGAAAGGTTGAGCATGCTGTAATAAGGATTGTTGTCAACTTTAAGAACAACATCGACAAACAAGTTGCCGTTTGAAACAAGGCGAGTGCAGTAGCGAGATATTTTTCCAATAGCAATGCCAATGTTGTTTTTCAAATATATTTGGCCGTTTTCAGGATAGCGATGAACTCTTTCCATCATCACAAAAAATTCATCACGCAATTTTTTTGAACCATCGTCTTTAACTATTGTGCGCAAAAAATTTCTGGTTGTTCCGTGGATTATCAGTTGATCATTTGGATTGTATAAATGCGAATCAAAATACTTTTCCTTTGTTTTTTTGTTCATGCAAACAATAATGTTGTTTGGCGGAGACTCAACGGTCGAAGATCGTTGAACAGGACAGTTTAGTTTGACATAAAAAAGTTCAGAGTCAAAATATTGCTCTGGCTCACTAACCAAAGTTCCAAATATGCGCACTTTGTTGTTTTGTGATTTGCAGGGTGTCAAATCCTTTGCATAAATTGTTTCCATGTTTTAATTTTAACACACCTTGAACGCGTTGTCAATATTGGCTTTTGTCACACATTGCTTTTGCGCTTCATATAAAAGGAGCATGAAAGAAGAAGACAAACAATACAAAATAATTTGCATCAAAGCTCCAAAGTGGCTTAGACCGCTGATAAAGCCTTTTGTAAAAAAAGACAAAGAGTAGGACGAAAAAAAGGCTCGCAAAAGCGAACCTTTTCACATGGGACAAGCATAAAAAATCTCCGCAAAGGGAGATAAATTATTTTGTTTTTCTGGCGGTTTTGATGCACTTTGTGCAAGCCTTAACTTTTGTTGGTTTTCCATCAACTTCAATGGTTGTTTGTTGTAAGTTAAGCTCAAAAGTTCTGTTGGATTTGTTCTCAGCGTGGCTGACTTTGTTTCCTGACATTTTTCCGCGTCCGCAAACGTCACAAACTCTTGACATATTTCACCTCCTGATGAATAAATTGCAAAGCAATTATAGCATATCAATTTGCGAAAATCAACCGAATTGACAAAAAAATTTGCAAAGTTTTGTTAGAATAGTTATTTTGCTTGAAAAAATTTTTTCTTTATAGTAAAATATAGTTACTTGAAGGAGAAGAATCTTGACCGTTGACACGAACAATTATTATGGCAATATTTCAATAAGCGACAAAGCAATCAGGGTTGTCGCTGGGTATGCCGTGCTTGATTGTTATGGTGTTGTTGACCTTGTGTCAAAAACCTTCAGGGACAGTGCGAAGGAACTTTTTAATCGCGAATCTTATGCCAGAGGAATCAAAGTTCGCCACACTAACAACCGAATTTATATTGACGTTTATTGCATCATGAAATATGGTGTTTCGATTAGTGCAGTTTCAGAGTCGCTGAAAAAATCTGTAAAGTATAGCGTAGAAAATTTCACAGGAATGATTGTGGATTCCGTCAACGTTCATGTTGTTGGAGTTAGAGTTTAGGAGAAAAAATGATCAAGTCGATAAATGGCGTCACTTTCCGCAAAATGATTGTGGCTGGTGCCAGCCTTTTGGAACAAAACAAAAAATACGTGGACTCACTTAATGTTTTCCCTGTCCCGGATGGAGACACTGGAACAAACATGTTTTTAACCATGAAGTCTGCTGTGACTGAAATTGGAAAATGTATAAATGCAAGTGTTGAGGAAATAAGTGCGGCATTTGCAAAGGGAGCTTTGAAAGGGGCAAGAGGAAACAGTGGAGTGATCACTTCACAAATTTTCAAAGGTTTTTGCTCGGTGACAGCAAAGTATAGTTCAATCAACACAAAAACTTTTGCAAAGGCAATGCAAGAAGGGGCAAATGTTGCTTACAAAGCGGTGACAAAACCAAAGGAAGGAACAATTTTGACAGTTATTCGTGTGATTGCCGAAAACGCTGTCAACGTTGCAAAAAAAGTTGATGACTTTGAAGTTTTCTTCAAACGTGTTCTTGAAACGGGAGAAGAAATTTTGAAGCAAACACCTGAAATGCTTCCAGTGCTTAAAAAAGCTGGCGTTGTGGACGCAGGCGGACGCGGAATTTTGATTATATTCACTGGATTTTACAAGCTTTTGATGGGCGATGAAAATCTGGACATGGTGTTTGATGATGAAAAACAGCCTCAAACCGTTGACGATGTGATTGCTGACATTTCCAATTTGGGCGACATTGAATTTGGCTATTGCACAGAGTTTATGATCGTGCATATGCACAAAAAAACAACCGAAGCCGACATTGACAAACTCAGAGAAAAACTTATGGAGTTTGGCGACAGCGTTATTTGCATAGGTGATTTGTCACTTGTCAAAGTGCATGTTCACTCAAACGAGCCAAACAAAGCACTTGGACTTGCTCTTGAACTTGGCGAAATCATCAATGTTAAAATTGACAACATGCGTGAGCAAAACCGAGAACTAAAGAAAAAAGCAAAGGAAATTGAAGAAAGCAAAAACTTGGGAATTATTGCAGTTGCTCCAGGCGATGGACTTTCAGCAATATTTAAGGATCTTTCGGTTGACGAAATCATTGTGGGTGGACAAACCATGAACCCAAGCGCTGCCGATATTGCTGCTGCTGCCGACAAAGTTCCAGCAAGAACGGTGTTTGTGTTCCCAAACAACAAAAACATAATTCTTGCCGCAGAACAGGCAGGGGAGCTTACAAACAAAAACCTTGTTGTGATTTCAACTCGAAGCATTCCGGAAGGAATTTCGGCTGCCATTGCATTTAATCCGGATGGAACTGTTGAAGAAAATGTTGAAGCAATGAATGACGCCATCAAAAATGTTAAATCAGGGTCGGTGACCTATGCAGTTCGTGACACTCACGTTGACGGCTTTGATCTGACAACAGGCGAAATCATTGGACTGGACGACAAGGCAATTTTGGCAAAAGGAAAGCTTGTTTCAAAAACAACTGAAAGCCTTGTTGAAAAAATGATGAATGACAACATTATGACAATCACTCTTTTCTATGGCGAAGACATAAAGGAAGAGGAAGCAAAGGCGTTGCAAGAAACATTGGCAAAAAAATTCCCAGAATGTGAAGTGACTTGTGCATATGGCGGACAACCGATATATTACTATTTAATTTCATTGGAATAATCAAAAAACCGTCAAAAATGGCGGTTTTTTTGTGAAAAAATCAAAAAATTATGCAAAGATTGGACAAATATTTGTTTGAAAAGGGATTTTTCCCTTCAAGAGAAAAAGCAAGTCAGGCCATAAAAAACGGGCTTGTTTTTGTCAACGGGAAAAGCCCTCTTTCGTCCACAAAGGTGGATGATTTGTCACAAATTTCAATCAAACAAGAAGTGCAATATGTTTCCCGCGGGGCGTTTAAACTTTTGGGTGCAAAGCAAAAATTTGGGCTTGATTTTAAAGACAAAACAGTGCTTGACATTGGCGCTTCAACGGGTGGATTTACGCAGGTTTGTTTGGAAGGCGGAGCAAAAAAAGTGTATGCTTTGGATGTGGGGGAAGGTCAACTTTCAGAAAAACTTAGGGCAAATCCACAAGTTGTTGATTTAAGCAAAACCGACTTTCGCTTTGCCCCAAAATTTGATGATGTTGATTTTGTTGTGAGCGACATTTCATTTATTTCGCTTAGGCACATCGTTCCAAAACTTGTTGAGCAATACAAAGAAAAGGAAATCGTTTTGTTGTTTAAACCGCAGTTTGAATGCGGACCTGTTGAAGCAAAAAAACATGCGGGAGTTGTCAGAAACAAATCTTTGCATAAAAAACTGATTGAAGATTTTGTGAAATACATTTCTTTTTTTGGCTTTGTGATTTCGGGTTTTGATTATTCACCAATTGTGGGCAAAAGCGGAAACATTGAATATTTGTTTTATTTGAATGGCTCCAAAAAGGCAAGAGTAAATTTTGCAAAAGTCATAGACAAAGCCTTTGAAAATTTGTAACAAAACAAAGTTGTTTGTAATATAAACTTCACATGAACACAAAAAACATAAGCAAAGAAGCACTTGTTTTCAATGCTGAATTTTTTTCAGGCTTTGCTCCAAAAATTTGCGCAGTTGTCAAAGCCAACGCCTATGGCCATGGCATGCGTGAAGTTGCTCTTGCGTTGAAAGGGCATGTCGACTTTTTTGGCGTGTCATCAATTGACGAAGCAAAGGCGCTTGAAAAAATTGTCAAGGGCGAAAAAATTGTTGTCATTGGCAGATGTTTTGATTTTTCGAACTTAGACAAATTTTATCTAACAGCAAGCTCCATTGAAGACATTCAAAAGGCAATAAAAACTGGCAAAACTGAAAAATGTTTTATCAAACTTTGCACAGGGATGAACAGATTTGGAATTGATTGCAAAAATCAAAATTTGCTTGAAAAAGTGAAAAATTTGATAAAAAATCATCAGTTTGCGGGCTTTTCGGCGCATTTTTCCAATTTATCCAGCAAAAGGGTGACAAAAAAAGAATATGATTTGTTTTGCAAAGCACGTTTGTTTTTAAACAAAAAAGCCTTTGTTTCGTTTGGCGGAAGCGGTGCAAAAAATCTGCCTTGCGATATGCTAAGGGTGGGTCTTGGGCTATATGGATATGGGTGCAAGGGACTTAAAAAAGCAATGAGTTTAACAAGCGAAATTGTTGAGCTAAGAACTCTTGAAAAAGGCGAAACGGCGGGCTACAATCAAACATTCAAAGCCAAAAGAAGAACAACTTTGGCTGTGGTTGGAGTTGGATATGGTGACGGCTTTTCAAGAGAAAAAAGCAAGTTTGTCAAAGTGGATATAAATGGAAAAAAATATAATATTGTTGGCAACATGTGCATGGATTGTTGCTTTGTTGATGTGACCGGTGGAACTGTGTGTGTTAAAGACCAAGTGAAAGTTTTTGAAGACGCAACAGTTTTTGCAAAAGCATATGGAAAAATCGAATACAACGTTTTGACCAATTTTTCGCTTTTTCGCGGCAAGACCAAAGTTTTTTAACACCTTTGCAAAAATGTGCATAAAATAAAGTGTGTAAACAAAACAGGAGGTAGGAAAATGTCTTTTTACATCAACAACACAAATCCCAGCCGTCCGGGACCAATAATGGGAAATCCGCTCAATGGGATTTGTGAAAAAATCTTGATTGAAACCACCAAGATTTTTGACGCCTGCGTGTCGCAAAGCACCGAAACGGGGATTGTGCTTGCTGTCACCGATTTAACTCCGGCTGCTCCAGCATTGCCACTGACATATGTTTCAGCTGCAAACACAGTCAATGGCCCAGTGACCATCACAAACCTTGTTGTTGACCGAATTGAAAGCAGCCCAAACTATGCAAATGTAAGTGCAACAGTAACAATTCCGGTAACGGTAACCTATCGTGATGCGAATGGTGTTCTTGGCACAGGAAACAGCACAATAACGGTGAACAAGAGTGTGATTTTGTTTGTTCCTCAACCTTCTGTCACTCCGATCAACATTTCCGCAAGTGCAGTCTTCTCAAGTGAAATCGGCTCATATACTGCTGAAAACACCTTCACTGTGACAGGCTGCCTGCAGGTGATTTTGCGGGTGACGGCGGTTGTTGATGTGCTTGTTCCATCATATGGCTATCCAGTTATTCCGCCATGTCAAGCAGCTCAGGCCACAAGTGCATGCCCAGGCTTGTTTGATATGCCGCTGTATCCAACAGCAACTGGTCCAGTGGCACCACCAAGATTTTAAAAAACACTTGCAAACAAGGTCAGTTTTGGCCTTGTTTTTTTATATCAAAAAATTGTGTAAATTCAAAAATTTGTATGTTTTTTGAAAAGTTTTGCATAAAAATCATCAAAATTTTGTGCAAAATTGCTTTTTTATATGTTTTATTTATATATATGAACATAAACAAAATCTTTTAATATAATTCCCACTCTTGCAATCAAATTGAAAAACATTTGCAAAGTTATCCACATAGCTTTTTAAAACGAGCAAAAAGTTATCCACAAACCTTGGGCATGGAAAAAATTAAAAATTTCAAAAAAACCCCTTGACAAGGCTGGCTGGCTGGCTGGTGTATACTATTTTCGAAGAAAAAAGTTGGAAATTTTGAAAAAATTATCCACAAAATGACAATTTTTTCAAAAAAGTTATCCACATTTTCAAAAATAGGAGGGAAAAATGAAAAAAGAATTTCCAAAAATGAAAAATACAACACTTGGTATTATTGGGCCGCAAACACGATATTATTATGATGATAATCCAAGCCTTTTATATAAGGCCGTTAATCCTTATTCAAATGGCTATGCAGTAGTTCAATGCGAAGATGGCAAATGGCGTTTTCGTGACATGAATGGGAATTTGAGCA
>CANQRE010000016.1 GCA_947626175.1 uncultured Clostridia bacterium | reverse complement strand
CCTTTCAAGTGAATCGGTGTACCTCAAAAGTGAATTGCTGTACCGACTAAGTAAATTTGCGTACCGATGGAGTGAATTTGTGTCCTAACCAAGTAGATCTCTGTCCCACTTAAGTAGATTCTGATGAAACTGTCCCGTCTTGGGAAAACAGTGTCCCTCTTCAAGTAAATTTCTGTCCCTGCTCAGGCAATTTTCCTTCCCTAAAGTGAAATTCTAGGTGTCCCACCGAAGTAAATTCCTGTCCATTTTTTAATGAAATAATGCAGCCTTTTGTCTTCCTTTCGTTTGTAGCCTCTTGTTAATCCTTTTTTGTTGGGATTTTTACCCCTTCCATTGGAGTTTCTTCCATGCTTGGATCGGTTGGGAGCTGTTCATTGTCACCCCCTTCCACTTCAATATTAGAGTCAGCGCTGCCGCCATCAGTTGATGAAGGTTGCGCCATAAAAATCGTCATTCCCATATAACAACAGATAAGGGAAATGAGTCCTATTATCAATAAATTATATCTAATTTTTTTAAATTTCATTTCGTTTCCAAAAGTGTCAAAGTTTGACTTTGACAATGACATGGTATCATATTTTTCAATTTATGTCAACTAAAATTGATAATAATTCTTATAATTCTTTATTTATACATTATTCGACATTTTATTAAATTATGTTAATCTCTTTATTTTAAAGGAATAAACGCATTTTTTGTTTTTTGTTTATTTATACAAAAATATTTTTGTGAAACAATTTATTTTTTCAAAATAAAGTTTATTATCTTGCCTGGAACATATATAACTTTCAAAATTTGACCGTTTTTGATGTCAGAAATTTGCTTTTTGGCAATTTTTTCAATCTCTGTTTGGTCAAGCGAACGAGAAATTGTGACAACTTTTGCAAGACGGCCATTGATTTGAACAGGAAGGCCAAACTCGTCTTTTTCAAGATATTTTTCATCATATTTCGGCCAAGATTCGTTTAGGATGTTTCTTCCAAAAACCCTTTCAAAAATTTCGCTGGTGATAAATGGAGCAAGCGGATTTAAAACAATCAAAAATTGCCTTAATTCTTCCTTTGTGATGAATTTGTCTTCCCTAATCTTTTTGATAAATATCATAAGAGCCGAAATTGCCGTGTTAAGATGCAAATCTTCATAATCCTGTCCAACTTTTTTGATAAGGCTGTTAAGCTCATGAATGTGACCGTTGCTTACTTGCTCGCCCTTTATCATATCTTGAAGAAGCCAAACTTTGTCAAGGAATGACGTGATGCCCGTGATGCCTTGATATGTCCAAGGGGTGTTGTCCTCATAGCCGCCAAGAAAATGCAAGTGCATTCTGGCAACATCGGAGCCATATTTGTCAATAACTTCAAGTGGCGAAACGCCATTTGTTGAGCTTTTGCTCATTTTTTTGCCTTGATCGTCCAAAATAAGCCCGCTGCCCATCTTTCGCACAAAAGGATCGCGAGATGGAACAGCGCCGATTTCATACAAAAAGTTTTGCCAAAAGAAAGCATACAGCACGTGTCTTGTTATATGTTCCGTGCCGCCAGTGTAGCAATCCACACTGCCCCAATACTTGAGTTTGTCAAAATCGGCAAGTGCGTGATCATTGTGCGGATCAGTGTAGCGAAGCCAATACCAGCTTGACCCCGCCCAATTTGGCATTGTGTCAGTTTCGCGCTTTGCATCGCGGCCACATTTTGGGCATTTGCAATTTACAAAGCTTGAAATTTTGGATAGTGGGCTGTCGCCGTGTTCATTTGGCATGTAATCGTTTGTTGGAGGAAGAGTGAGAGGCAAATCCTTTTCATCCAGCGCAACAGTTCCGCAGTGTGGGCAAAAAACAACTGGGAATGGCTCGCCCCAATATCTTTGACGATTGAAAGGCCAATCTTGAATGCTGTAGTTCGTCACCTTTTTGCCAACATTCATTTGAATGACTTTTTGAATTATTTTTGGCTTTGCGTCTTTGACAGGCATGCCAGAGAACTCGGCGCTGTTCATCAATTTTGCGTTTTTTGAAAGATATTCAGCCTTTTCAACAGCCTGATTTGACACGTCACCTTCCAAAACTTGAATCATTGGCACATTAAATTTTTTGGCAAACTCATAATCACGCTGATCATGCGATGGAACAGCCATAACCGCCCCTGTGCCATAGCCAGCAAGCACAAAATCGGCAAGAAAAACTTGCACCTTTTTGTTTGTGAGCGGATTTAAGGCATAAACGCCTTTGACAAGGAGACCCGTTTTGTCCTTTTGATCAGACTTTCGCTCAAACTCACTTCTGAGCTTTGTTTGTTCGCGATACAAACTTACTTCGTCAAAATTGGAGATATGATTTTTCAGTTTGTCAACAAGTTCATTTTCTGGCGCAAGCGCAACAAAAGTCACGCCATATATCGTTTCAATGCAAGTTGTGAAAATTGAAAGTTTTTCAAGTTTTTTTCCGTTTTCATCAACAAGCGGAAATTCCACTTGCATTCCTTCACTTTTGCCAATCCAATTTCGCTGCGACTGCTTGAGATTTTCCGCCATTTGTATGCGGTCAACGTTGCCAAGAAGTTTGTCCGCATACTCCTTCATTTTTAGATACCAAACCCATCTTTCCTTTTGAACAACCTCGCCGCCGCAACGGTCACATTTTCCGCCTTGGCAATCTTCATTTGAAAGAGTTGTTTTGCAGTTTGGACAATAATTGACATAGCCCTTTTGCTTGTAAGCCTTCCCGTGCTTTAAAAGTTGCAAAAAGATCCATTGCGTCCATTTGTAATAATCCGGATCTGAAGTGCAAATCGTGCGGTCATAATCAAACGAAAGCCCAAGTTTTTTGGACTGCGAAATCACATTTTTAAGGCCGTTTGCCACAAAATCGCGTGGATTTATGCCTGTTTTGTTGGCAGCGTTTTCAGCTGGAAGGCCAAAAGCATCGCCGCCTATTGGAAACAAAACATTGTAGCCACAAAAACGCTTGTATCTTGCAAGAGCGTCTGCCGGAACAGTGCCTTTGAGATGCCCCATGTGCAAATTTCCGCTGATATTGTAAAACTCATACAAAACATAATATTTTGGCTTGGTTGGATGAAAATCAATTGCCTTGAATGGCTTTTCTTTTTCCCAAATATCTTGCCACTTTTGCTCTGTTTTTTTAAAATCGTAACTCTCCGTTGCCATAATGCCATCCTTTTTATATATGTAAAGTATACACTTTTCAAAATTGACTGTCAACAAATGTGAAAAAGTCGCATAAAAGTGTTGACAAACTTTTGAAAAACGAATATAATAACAAAGTCTAAAAAAATCTTCCATAGACAGCAAGTGCGTTTGCATAAAGCCATTTTGGCTGCTTGCCGAGGAAAAAGGATCAAAGCAAAACTTCTCTCTCTTGCCCTTTTTCTTTGGTGCAAGAGATTTTTTTTGGATTTCACAAAACAAAAATCAAAAAAGGAGGAATCATGAGTGCTAATTTTGAAGCAAAAAAGCAAATAGTTGCAGAAATTAAAGACAAGCTTTCACGAGCAAAGTCAGTAACTTTTGTTGACTATCGCGGACTTACTGTTGAAGAAGACACAAAAATGCGTAAAGAATTCCGTGAAAACGGCGCAGAATACAAAGTCTACAAAAACAGATTAATGCTCCTTGCACTTAACGAACTCGGAATCACAGGTGCCGAAAAATACCTTGAAGGCACAAGTGCCGTTGTTTTTGGATATAACGACGAAGTGACACAAGCAAAAATTGTGTGCGACTACGTTGACAAAACCAAAAAACTCAGTATCAAATTTGGATTACTTAATGGACAGAGCGTTGAAAGCAAGGAAATTGAAGCTCTTGCCAAACTTCCAACCAAGGATGTTCTTGTGGCAAAACTTCTTGGAACTCTTCTTGGTCCTGTTACTGGACTTGCCAGAGTTCTCAATGCCCCTACCCAGGGACTTGCAATTGCTCTTAATGCAATTGCCAACAAATAAGCTTGTTAAAAGCAAAAAAATAATTTAGGAGGAAATTTAAAATGGCTGATATTAAAAATCTTGTTGAAGAAATCAAAAAACTTACAATCGTTGAAGTTAGCGATCTTGTAAAAGCTCTTGAAGAGGAATTTGGAGTTAGCGCTGCTGCCCCTGTTGCTGTGGCTGCTGCCCCTGTTGCTGGAGCAGCTGCTCCTGCTGCTGAAGAAAAAACAGAATTCAACGTTGTTCTCAAAGAAGTTGGAGCAAACAAAATTGCTGTTATCAAAGCAGTTAGAGAAATCACTGGACTTGGACTTGGCGAAGCAAAAGCTCTTGTTGACAATGCTCCAAGCACAATCAAAGAAAACGTTGCAACCGCTGAAGCAAAAGAAATGGAAGCAAAACTTAAAGAAGCTGGCGCAACTGTTGAACTTAAGTAATCAAAAAAATGATTTGTTTTGTGAAAAAAAATCGAAGGCAAACGCCTTCGTTTTTTTTTGTTTATTAAAAGCCATAAATGCTTTTTTCTTTTTATGATATTTTGAAGATGTAAAGACAATAAATGTGTTTTTGCTCAATTTTGGCAACAAAAAAACGCCCAAACGGGCGTTTTTTGCGATTTTTTTATTCATCGATATTTTTAAGGGCTTCTTGAATTTCAAGAATATCAGCACGAAGTTGTTCATTTTGTGTTTTCAAAATGATATACATTTTTTCAAGAACTGGGAATCTTTCTTTGTTGTTTTCCATAACTTCATGGCAGTGTTGAACTGAAAGTTTGAGTCCATCAAGAAGGTCAAGTTCTTCAGCAAGTTTCTTTGCTTTTTCTTCATCGATGTCTTCATAGTTGTTCACACCATAAAGAATAACTTTTTGCTTTGCAACAATAGCTTCTTTTCTGCGAAGTTTTCTTTCATCGTTTTCAAGAGTTTTGTTAACTTTGGCAAGTGGAAGATATTCCCTCTTGCAAGCCTTGAATTCTTTTTCGTTTTCACGAAGTCTTGCTTCAAGCTCTTCAAGGTCACGCATATATTCATCACGTGATTTGATTGGTTGAACTGAAACTGTGCCTTCAGCATTTGCTTTTTCAATTTGTTTTGTAAGTTCAGCAGTGCGAGCTTTTTCAGCAGCCAAATCCTTCATTGCTTGTTCAAGTTCACTGCGAAGTCTTGCTTCCTCTTCAGATTCCTTAACTTCAACAGTTTCCTCTTCCTCTTCTTCTTCCTCTTCGTCCTCGTCTTCGTCTTCTTCCTCATCAAGTTGAGCTTGCATACGAGCCAAGATTTCAGCTTTTCTCTTTTCAAGAGCAGCTCTTGCCAAAGCAAGTTTTTCTTCGTCGGTTGGTTCTTGTTCAGCTTTTTCTTCAGCTGCAACATATTCTTCAACCTTTGTTTGTGGCTCTTCTGCTGGTTGTGTTTCATCCAAAATTGCTTTTACTTCTGGATCTTCCTTAAGCTCTTCTTGCATTTCAGGTGGAAGTTTTTCAACTTTCTTTGCAAATTTGTTTGCAGATTCCTTTTTCTTGTTTTTAAGTCTTGCTTCTTCGCCTTTTGGATCCAAAATCGAAATGAGCAGGTCTCCAAGGAAGAATATTAAGAAGCCCCCCGCGATTATGATTCCAAGAACGATTACAACTTGAAGAATGATTGTTCCCATAATTTTACCCCTTCTTTTTATTTTTTTATTTTCACAAGGCTTTCACCTTGAAAAAACCACTTTTGGTGGAGACGGTGGGAATTGAACCCACGTCCGAAACAAGCTTGAAAAGTTTTTCTCCGTGTGCAGTTTGTGACTTTTTTAAGCTGCAGTCGCTCACAAACAAACTTTCACAGCCAAGCCTTCAAAATTTTGCTTTAAAACCGAAGGCAAATCTTAAAGCAATTCCCGTTCAAGTTTTGACGTCGTTATTTTGTGAACGGATTTAAATAACTGACGGGCCTTTTAGTTAGGCCGCTGCTTTAACAGCAGTGTTGTTTGCGTTTAGTTTTTTTCTTGTTTTAGGTTTCAGATTTTCAACCACACGCTTTACGCTTTCCTTTCTCGCCCCGTCGAAGCCTTATCGCCCCCTAGCCTTTGAAATTCGATCAATTTCTCGTGAAACTGCTTTTTCTTTCAAAGCTTCGCGTTTGTCAAAAAGTTGTTTTCCTTTTGCCAGCCCAATTTCAATTTTGACTTTGCCTTTTGACAGATACGCTTTTGTTGCCATGATTGAAAAGCCTTTTTCCTTTACTTTTTTTTCAAGCTTTTCAATTTCGCTTTTGTGAAGCAAAAGTTTTCGATCTCTGCGCTCATCAGGTTTGAATGCGGAAGAGCATTCATACAACTTAATGTAAGCATTTTTTAGGAAAACTTCACCATTTTTCACAAAAACGTAACTTTCTCCCAAACTTATGCCATTTTTTCGCAGTGACTTGACTTCGCTTCCCTCAAGCACAATGCCAGCTTCGGTCAAATCCGAGATGAAATAATTGTGAAACGCTTTTTTGTTTGAAGCGATTAACCTTATTTCGCTATTCATTATATCACCTTTCTAAAACGATTTCAAGACCTTTTTTGCATTTTTTTTAATATTTGATGCTTTTTTTGCACTTTTTTTCAATTTTTTTTAGTTTTTAAGCACAAAATCGACTTTTCGCATTTTTAAATCAACATTTGCCACAGTAACTTTCACACTGTCGCCAATTTTATATGAATGTTTTTGCCCACGAAGTTCCATTGCGCGCTCATAATATAAATACGCGTCTTGCGGAAGGTCATCAATTCGGACAAGCCCTTCAACAGAATTGTCCAGTCCAACAAAAATTCCATAGTTTTGCACGCTTGTTATTGTTGCGTCATAGTCCTGCCCAATATGATCTTTCATAAGCATTGCCTTGAACAAATCATCAACTTCGCGTTCTGCCTTTTCGCTGTTACGCTCGGTTTGTGAACTTTGCTCGCTGCTTTGCTCGGTGAACAGTTCAAGCTCATCTTTTTTGTCCTGCGTAAGTTTTTTGTGGATGAACTGCTTTATGATTCTGTGAATTGTCAAATCTGGATATCTTCGAATTGGCGAAGTGAAATGGCAATAATATTCAAGATTAAGCCCAAAATGCCCAAGATTTTTTTCACGATACACGGCTTTTTGCAAACTTCGCAAAATTATTTTGCTTAACGCTTCTTCATATGGCTTTCCTTTTATGAGCAAAAGAAGGCTTTGAATGTATTGTGCGGTTATGTCCTTTGGCATTGGTGGAACGGCAAGCCCCAATCCATTTAAAACAGCCAAAACCGCTTTTGTTTTTTCAACCGTTGGCTTTTCATGAACCCGATATACAAATGGGATTTGATCAGCACAAAACTGCTTTGCAACAGTTTCGTTGGCAATGACCATAAATTCTTCAATAAGCCTGTGTGAGTCCTTTCTGTCGCGCTTTGTCACCCCTGTGACATTAAAATTTTCATCAAACAAAAACTCAGGCTCAACAATGTCCAGGTCAAGTGCTCCGCGTTTTTCACGTTTTGCAATTAAAATTTTGGCAAGCTCAAACATAAGCAAAAGCTGTTTTTTAAATTTTTCGGCTTTTTGAGTGCTTTTTTTGCCTTCTAACACATTTTGAACTTCAGTGTAGTTAAGTCTGGCATTGCTTTTGATCACACTTTCACATATTGTGTGAGATTTGACTTCGCCTTGATTTGACACCCGCATAATGCACGAAAGAGTGAGCCTTCGGACACCTTCATTGAGCGAGCAAATTCCATTTGACAAATCCTTTGGAAGCATTGGCAAAACCATGTTTGGGAAATAAGTGGAAGTGCCCCTTTCAAATGCAATTTTGTCAAGCACGGAATCCTTTTTGACATATTCCCCAACATCGGCGATGTGAACTCCAAGCTCAAAATCATCACCAATTTTTTTGATTGACACCGCATCGTCAAAATCTCTTGCGTCCTCGCCGTCTATTGTGAAAGTTACAGTTTTTGTTAAGTCAAGCCTTCCTTTTTTTTGTTTTTCGGAAACTGGTTTGTTAAGAAGTTTTGCTTCCTTTTCGGCTTCATCTGGAAATTTTTCATACAAATTGTGGCTGCGAACTATGCTTAGGACCATGCTTTTTATGTCATTTTCATCGCCCAAAAGTTCAATAACTTGACAAACTATTTTTCCATTTTCTCGGCGAATGAGACTTGCGACAACCTTTTCATTGATTTTGGCTTTTAGGCCTGTTTTCAAAACGCTGATTTTGAACGGAATTTTTGTGTTGTCCGGCTCCAAAAATATATTTTTGCCCGCATACACAATTCTGCCAACAATTTGCTTTACTGGCTTTACAATTTTGACAACTTCGCCGTCACTTCCCCCGTCTGTTGAAAACAATTTGACAATAACTTCGTCACCATCAATTGCCCCATGAGTCATATTTCCTGGAATAAACACATCTTCTTTGTCAACATTTGAGCAAAAGCCATATCCCTTTGCCGAACCCATAAATGTGCCTTTTATATATCCATGTGATGGGATGACGATAAATTTGCCCTTTTTGATTTCAAAAAGGTCACCTTTTTTGAGCATTTCATTTGCTTGAGCGCGGATAACTTCAATTTTTTTGCCTGTGAGCGTTGATAAAAATAAAAAAAGATTGTCCGGCTTTGAATACACCAAACTCTCTTTTTCTATGATTTCTTTTATTCTTTCTTCGATGTTCATGCTGTTTTGTTGAATATTTCAGTCACAAAGTAAACGATAACACTCACAAGAATGATGGCCGCACAAACTATTGTCACAATTTTAAGTTTGCCGTCACGAGTGCTGCCTTTGTTTTTTGAATAATAACTTTCCTTTATTCCAGTGATTGGATCGCCTTCCGTTGAATCGTTTGATTGCAAAAGCACAGTGATGATGATAACAATTGAACATGCGATCACCAAAAAGAACAAAACATATCTCAGCACAGGAAGGACTTGTGTTTCAAAATCAGAGCTAAGTTCATCTGCAAGAAGTGGAAGATAATTCATTTTTTCTCCTTTATCGAATTATACAAATATAAACTATCAAAGCAACAAGAATGAGAATGAATAAGAATGAGAAGAATTTGAATCTAAATTTGCTCCCCAGCATGCCTTTGAATAAATTTACAGTGAACATTCCAAGCAGGGCCACAAACAGCACAATCACAATTGCAAAAACTGCATTATCCCAGCTGCGCACCCAATTGTTACAATCTGTGAATATATTCCCGAGCATTGATAACATCATTTCCTCCGTTACCTTTTGATTATATCACAAACAAAAACATATTTCAAGCATATTAACATGCTTACAAACTCAAATTTTTGTGAAAATTTTGTATGCTTTTGACAATTTTTTTGATATAATCAAATTGAAGGAGAAACAAAAATGAAAACTCTTGTTGCATTTTTTTCACATGCCGGAGAAACATATTTTTCCGGATCGATCAAATCTGTTCAAAAAGGCAATGCCCACGTGATTGCTGAAAAAGCAGCATCTCTTACAAAAGGCACTCTTTTTGAAATCAAAACAAAAAAAATTTATCCCCAAAATTATCAAGCCTGCTGCAATGAAGCAATGAAAGAACTTAAATCAAAAGAAAGGCCTGAGCTTGTCAACTTTTTGCCAAATATCGATGAGTTTGACAAAATCATTCTTGTGTTCCCTTGTTGGTGGGGCACAATGCCAATGGCCGTTGTCACATTTTTGGAGCATTATGATTTTTCGGGCAAAACAATTTTTCCAATTTGCACGCATGAAGGAAGCCAAATGGGCAAATCGGAAATTGACCTAAAACAAATCTGCCCTTCTTCAACAATATGTGAAGGATTGCCAATTCAAGGAAGTCAAGCCGCAAATTGCGACAAACAGCTTAAGCAATATTTGAAAGAAAAAAAGGCATTTTAGCCTTTTTTTGTTAGTTTTTTCACTTCTTTTTCAAGTTTTTTTGTGTTTTGCATCAAAGTTAATGGCAAGCGAAGTTCATTTTTGCATAGCCCCATCATGCTTAAGCACGCTTTGATTGGAATGGGATTAACTTCGCAAAACAGTAGCTTTGTAATCTTTGTAAGCCGCTCCTGCGCATCCAAAGCTTTGGCATAATTATGCTTTGCAACATTTTCATAAACACAATTTGTTTGCTTTGGAAACGCGTTTGCAACAACACTTATTGCACCTTTTGCGCCCAAACAATAAAAAACATAATTAAGGCTATCTTCGCCGCTGTATATTGCAACCTTATGTTTGCATTTTTGCAAAAGAAGCATGTTTTCATCAATGTTTGAGCTTGCTTGTTTAAATCCAACAACATAAGGAATTTTTGCAAGTTTTTCAAATGTTTTTGGCAAAATGTTCACGCCTGTGCGAGATGGAACATTGTAAACAATCATTGGAAACTGCAGAGCTTTTGAAATTTGATCATAAAAGTTCACAATCCCGTTTTGCGTGCATTTGTTATAATATGGCGTGACAATCAAAAGAGCATCGGCGCCATATTGTTTTGCTACTTTTCCTTGTTTTATAACTTTGTCAAAATTGTTGCTTCCAACTCCAACAATATATTTTACCCTTCCCGCGATTTGCTGTGAGCAAAATTTTATGATTTGAGTTTTTTCATTTTCATCAAGTGCACAAGGCTCGCCAGTTGTTCCAAGCACACTTATGGCTTTTATGCCATTTTCAATTTGAAATTCAATCAAATTTTTCAGCGATTCAAAATCAACTTTGCCATCCTTAAACGGAGTGACAAGCGCCGAGCACACTCCTTCGAAAATTTGTTTCATAACTTCTCCAACTCTTGCAATATGTCAACTGCATTTGATGCCGCTCCCCGCCTTAGGTTGTCAGCAACAACCCACATATTGAAGGCGTTTTCTTCGCTTTCATCTTTTCTTAAGCGCCCCACAAAAACTTCATCCCTTCCGTTTGCATAAATTGGCATTGGTTCAGATTTTGTTTGCGGATCATCCTGAACAACAATGTTCTCACCTTGCAAAAGGGCTTGCCTAACTTGCTGAAGTGTTGCATTTTTTTGAAAACTTACATTAACGCTTTCGCTGTGACAATTTAGCACTGGAACTCGCGTGGCGGTGGCAGTGATTTTTAAGTTTGGCCGCGAAAGAATTTTTTTGCTTTCAAACATAAGTTTGTCTTCCTCAAATGTGTAAGAATTGGGCAAAAATGCGTCAATATATGGAATTATGTTGTTTTGAATTGGATGATCAAATTTGTTTTGTGAGCCAAACATAAGATCATCGATCGCTTCCTTTCCTGCTCCCGACACAGCTTGCTGCGTTGACACAATCACACGCTTTATGCCAAAAGCATCATCAAGCGGCTTTAACGCAGTGACGAGCTGAATTGTTGAACAATTTGGATTTGCAAAAACAAAGTCACTTTTTTTCAGCACCCCGCGATTGACCTGAGGAACAACAAGCGAAATGTTTTCATCCCTTCTAAATGCACTTGAATTGTCAATGACTTTGATTTTTCGCTTGGCAAACTCAGGCACCAACATTTTTGCCACATCACTTCCAACGGCAAAAAGAGCATAATCCAAATTTTGATTTTCGATTTTGCTTAAATCAATTTTTTGAACGACATGCTTTTTGCCATAAATTTCAATTTCATCACCAGCACCTTCGTTGCCAAAAAGAAAAAAGTTTGCCCTTATGTTCCTTTCCTGCAAAACTTCAATCATTTTTTTGCCAACTAGGCCAGTGGCTCCAACAATTGCGAGATTCATATTTCACCTCAACAATATTTATTGTTTTATTTTGAAAAAGGTGAAATTTTTAACAAAAAAATCTGCCGAAGCAGATTTTTACATTTTTTCAACAGTGTCAATTCCAAGCGTCCAAAGTGCTTTTGACAAACAGTTTTTCACAAGCAAACACAGTGACAAAAGGCTTTGTTGTGCTTTTTCATCGGTCATTGACAGAATTTTTTGATTTGAATACAACGTTGAAAATGCGGATGCCAAGTCAAAAGCCGCCAAACACAATGAGTTGAGCGAATAAGCATTGTAACAAAGCATATAACTTGAAGAGAGTTTTGCAATCATAAGTGCAATGTTTCGCTCACTGTCAGTTTGAATGTTTATTTGTCCATTTTTGAAATTTGACTTTGCAAGAATTGAATTTATGCGGGCAATCGTGTATTGAATATATGGCCCAGTTTTGCCATCAAATGACAAAAATTTGTCGATGTCAAAAACATAATCTTTTTCAATTGTGTTGGACAAATCGCCAAACTTCATTGCTCCAACGCCAATTTTGCGGGCAAGCTCACTGTCGCCAACAATTCCATTTGAAACAAGTTTTTCATTGGCTTTGTCAATGAGAAGTCCAACAACATCCTTGAGCCTTACAACTCCGCCTGAGCGCGTTTTAAATGGCTTGCCATCCTTGCCATTCATCGTTCCAAAAGCAATATGAGTTAGTTTTTGCCCTTCTGGCGAAATGCCTGCTTTTTTGCAGCAACGGAAAACCTGTTTGAAATGTGTGCATTGCCTGTTGTCGGTGACATACACAATTTCATCGGGAACAAAATCCCTGTTTCGCATAACAATTGTGGCAATGTCAGTTGTGGCATAAAGGTCACCGCCATTATATTTTTTGATTATTGCAGGCGGCATTGGATTTTTGTAACGCTGAGGCTCGTCCTCACTCTTTTTTGGGATTGGCTCATGTTCGCCTTCCTGAGCAACATCCACAACAAGAGCCCCTTCACTTTCACGAGCAAGACCCTTGTCAACAAAAATTTGGACAGTTGAGTTAATATATGGCTGGGCGTCACTTTCACCAAAATAATAATCAAATCCGCAATTTAAAAGCTCATAATTTTTTTGAATTTCCTTGATTGAAAGAGCCTTGATTTTGTTGTAGATTGTGAAATATGGCTCTTTTTTTTGCTGAATAAACAATGTGAAGTCATCTGCAAGTTTTTTAAACTTTGCATCTTCATCTTTTCTTTTTGAAGCCTTTGGATATTCATCATTCAAAACGTCAAGAGTCACATTTTTAAGCTCCAAGCAATCTATTTTTGCATTTTTTTTGAAGAATTCATCCAAATATCCATCTATTTTAAGTTGCAAAACAGTTAGTCCCATTTGAAGGCCATAATCGCCAAGATGCACATCTGCAAGAGTTTTGTCGCCCATTGAAATGTGAAGTCTTTTGAGCGCTTCGCCAACAATCGGCGAGCGAAGGTGGCCAACATGAAGCTCCTTTGCAACATTTGCTCCGCCATAATCAAAAAATATCAGTCTCGGCTTTTTGACTTGTTCAATCCCATAATTTTTGTCTTTTGCAACAAAATTGCAATATTTTGACAAGGCTTTGAACGTGACTTTGACATTTATAAAGCCAGGATTTGCCACAAAAAACTCAAAATCATCAGTCTTTTTGATGTTTGAAACAATTTTTTGAGCAAGCTCGTTTGGATTTGTGTTTAGCTGCTTTGCCAAAATCATTGCCTGATTGCATTGAAAATCACAAAGCTGTGGTCTGTTTGAAAAAACCACTGCAACATCTGTTGAATTTAAGCCCAAATCACTTAGCGAAATCGAGATTAGTTTTGAAATTTCTTCACGTAGATTCATTGTTTCTCCTAAAATATAAACTAAGTATAACACACTTTTTCAACTTTTGTTGCATTTTTCACAAAATATCAATTTTAATTTAAAAAAACATAACAAAAAAAGCCTTTGTTACAAAGACTTTGTTTGACCAACTCTTGCGCTGTATCTTTCCTTTCCCCTAAGTTTGCTTTCATTTGAAAGTCTTTCGCTGCAAAGAGCAAGAATTTGAAGGTTTTGCGGATCCGTCAGCTTTTTGTCACCCCGATTTTTCATGCCTTCACAAATTGTGTTTTTGCATTCGTCCGCAAACTTTTTGTCAATTGTTGTTCTTCCGCCAAAATGCTCGCTTGGCATAAGCTCATAATATGCTTGAGGATAGTTACGCAAAAGTTTTAAGAAACTTTCTTTTGTCAATTTTGGAAAATGTGATTTGTCAAAGTTTCCAGAAAACACAACTTCAAAATCTTTGTCAGGCAGTTCAAGCTCCTCTAGCGGAGAAGAAATGATTGAAGAAAGGTCAAAATGTTGAATTGTTTGTGGAAGCGAAAGTTTTGTTATGTTTGTTCCTGCAAAAGCGCATTTTTCAACAACCATAACCCCTTCTTGCAACTGGACCTGTTCAAGATTTGAACATTGACTGAACAAAAATTCCGGAACCTTCCATATTGCAACGTCCGCTTGCTTTAGGTTTTTGCACCATGCAAAAGCACCGCTTCCACACATTGTTGTTTGAGGCAATGAAACCTGTTTTATGTCACTGAAAGCAAATGCTTGCTCGCCAACGATTGCAATGTTTGAAAAATCACATTCTTCAATTTCCGCATATTGAAAAACATTTTGTCCAATCACATATTCATCATCACTTTGTTTAAACTTGATTTTTTTGTCATGAACTTCTTGCGATGAAATTGATCCTCTTTCAGGTTGAACAAAAACTTTGTCATTTAAAAATTGATACACGTAGTTCATTTTTTAGCTCCCCCTTGATTTTGTTAGATTTTAACACCATCAAACAAAGATGTCAATATTTATTTTATTTCAATCCAGTATCTTTCAATGCAAACGCCATAATCTTTGTTTCTTGGATCATCTATTTGTCGCTTGTCTTCAAATTTTCCGCCGTTTGCCAAAATACATTTTCTTGAAGCTATGTTTGTGTCCTTGCAAGTGATAAGCACTTTTTTGATTCCCAAGTTTTTGCATTTTTTCAGGCCGAGCTTTAATATTTGTTTACCATAGCCTTTGCCGCGCTCATCAACAGCAATGCAGTCGCCAATATGTCCGCCATAGTTAAGCAAAAAGTCGTTTAATTGATGGCGAATTTGCAGCATTCCAACAAGTTTGTCATCTGATTTTCTGACACAAATATATTGCGTTGCCGAGACAAATCCTTTTGGCAAGTTTTTGCCTTTTCGGTAATCCTCGCATTTTTTAAGCCAAGTGGAGACGTCATCATCCCTAAGCGTGTTTGTGCCATCAAAACTTGAGCCAGCGTCAAGAAATTTTTGTTTGAACAAAGCAACTTGATCATAATATTTTTTTGTTGGCAAAACAAGTTTCAAGTCGGAAGGATTTTCACATCCATCATAAAGCTTTTTCGCTCTATTTCTTAAATTTATGCCGTTTTTGTTGTAATCTTTCACAAAAGCTTGTGCAACCACAGGCGGCATAAGTGGCAAAAGAGGAATTTTGGAAATTTTTATTGTTGTTTGCTTATACACGCCGCGATTTCGATCTGGCTGAAATTCTTCGCCCTTTCCATCGCCCACTTTGCCTGAAAGCAATTTGCAAATGAAAAAGTGATCAATCTTTTTTTCGCTTTCACATATATAAACTTTCTTTAGTGGCTTGACGCGAAGACCAAATTCTTCAAATGCTTCACGCGTGACACACTGCTCAAACGTTTCGCCTTTTTCAACTCCTCCGCCTGGGAAAGTGTAATATTTTCTGCCGTCATTTTCACGATACATTGAAACGATGCTGTCGCCAATAAAAATTATTGCTCTTGCACTTATTCTTTTTTCCATTTCCCCTCCACTGTGCAAACAGTTTTGCAAATGTGTGTTTCATAAACAAGTTTGCTAAATTTCATCTTTATTTTAACACAATCCTTTTGAGATGCAAAATATTTTTTCAATCGATTGTCCCTGAATTCAATTTTTGAAATTTTTATTTGTTTACAAATTTCACACCAAAGTTAAAGTTTGTTTTAAGAAGGCTGGCACTAATATTTTTGCACACAATGCTTTCAGCATAAATTTTGTCACCTTTAACAAAGTCACATCTAAGATCACCGCAAAAAAGTTCATCGCAAAACAAGTTTTTCACATTCAAATTTTGTGCCTTTAAGCTTGTTGCATAAATGCTTAAAGTTGGGTCGTTAATATCAAATTCCAAAATTGTTCTGTTGTCAAATTCCAAGCAGTTTTCCTGCTTATTAAAATTATTCTTGCATTCTTCCATTGAATAAAATTGATCTGTCTCCAACTTTTGATCGCCATATTGAGCATAATATTTGCCATATTGATCAAAAAACTCCTTTTCGGTTTCATTTCGAAAAACTCTTGCTCGCTGCAAATAATTTATGTAGCTTGGCGGGCTAAACCATTTTTGTAATTTGACAACAATAAAGTTGTTTTCATCAAGATTTAAAAAAACATAGGCATAAGCACTTGTAATCGAGCGCTT
>CANQRE010000015.1 GCA_947626175.1 uncultured Clostridia bacterium | reverse complement strand
GTCGTCTTTGTTGACTTCAGCCTTCATTGACCTTCTCACAATGAAGGCTGAAGTCTACAAAGACGACCTTGGAAAAGAAATTGAAATCACTGACATTCCTGCTGAATACAAGGAAAAAGCTCAAAAACTTCATGATGAAATGGTTGAAAAAATCGTTGAAACGGATGACGCCCTTTTGGAAAGATATTTTGAAGGCGAAGAAATTTCAATCGATGAGCTTAAAAAAGCAATCAGAAAAGGAACAATTGAAAGACATTTCACCCCAATCCTTTGCGGATCATCTTACAAAAACAAAGGTGTGCAAATGCTTTTGGATGCGATGGTTGACTATTTGCCATCTCCAATTGACATTCCACCAATCAAGGGCGTAAACCCTGAAACAGGCGAGGAAGAAACACGTCAGGCAAGTGAAGATGCTCCATTTGCTGGACTTGCTTTCAAAATTATGACCGACCCATTTGTTGGAGGTCTTACATTCTTCCGTGTTTACAGCGGACTTTTGAAAGCCGGATCATATGTTTACAACTCAATCACAGGCAAAACTGAAAGAGTTGGCCGACTTATCAGAATGCACGCAAACAACCGTCAAGAAATAACCGAAGTTGGCGCGGGTGACATTGCTGCGATTGTTGGACTTAAGGACACAATCACTGGTCACACACTTTGTGATGAAAAACATCCAATCAAACTTGAAAGCATGGAATTCCCTGAACCTGTTATTCAGCTTGCAATCGAGCCAAAAACAAAGGATATGCAAGAAAAAATGGCTCTCGCTCTTGCAAAACTTATGCGTGAAGACCCAACTTTCCGTGTTTCAACAAACCTTGAAACAGGTCAAACTTTGATTGCCGGAATGGGTGAGCTTCACCTTGACATTATCGTTGACCGACTTCTTAGAGAATTCAAAGTGGAAGCAAACATTGGAAATCCACAAGTTTCTTACAGAGAAACAATCCGCAAACCAGTTAGGGCTGAAGGAAAGTTCATTCGTCAAAGCGGTGGTAAAGGTCAATATGGTCACTGCATAATTGAAATGGAACCACTCCCAGCTGGATCTGGCTATGAATTTGTTGACAAAACAGTTGGCGGATCAATTCCAAAAGAATATATCCAACCTGTAAACAACGGAATTGCTGAAGCAAGGATGAATGGTGTTGTTGCGGGATATGAAACCGTTGACTTTAGGGCAACTGTTGTTGATGGATCTTATCACGAAGTTGACTCATCTGAAATGGCGTTCAAAATTGCTGGATCACTTGCTTTCCAAGAAGGAGCAAAAAAGGCAAATCCAGTTTTGCTTGAACCAATCATGAAGGTTTCGGTTGAAGTCCCTGATGAATATCTTGGAACAGTTATGGGCAACCTTACATCAAGACGCGGAATTTTGACAGGAACTGAAACAAATGCCGGAATTCAAATTGTCAATGCCGAAGTTCCACTTGCTGAAATGTTTGGTTATGCAACTGACCTTCGTTCACAAACACAGGGAAGAGGCAACTATGTTATGGAACCACTTAAATATCAAGAAGTTCCAAAGTCCATAGCCGAAAAAATTGTCGGTGAAAGGGCAAAAAAGAATTAAAAAATGTTGTTAAAACGTTTTGAAAAAAAATAAATATGTGCTAAACTTACAAAGTAAAACAAAAAAGGAGATTTATTAAAAATGGCTAAAGAATCTTTTGTGAGAAACAAACCACACGTAAACCTTGGAACAATTGGCCACGTTGACCATGGTAAAACAACACTTACTGCTGCAATTTGCAGATACAGTGCAACAAAAGGCCTTGCACAAGCAATGAAATATGATGAAATCGACAAGGCACCAGAAGAAAAAGCAAGAGGAATCACAATCAACACTGCTCACGTTGAATATGAAACAGCCACACGTCACTATGCTCACGTTGACTGCCCAGGACACGCTGACTATGTTAAAAACATGATCACCGGTGCTGCTCAGATGGACGGAGCTATCCTTGTTGTTGCTGCAACAGACGGACCTATGCCTCAAACAAGAGAGCACATCCTTCTTGCTCGTCAAGTTGGTGTTCCTTATATCATTGTTTTCATGAACAAAGTTGATCAAGTTGACGACCCAGAACTTCTTGACCTTGTTGAAATGGAAATCCGTGATCTTTTGACAGAATATGGATTCCCTGGCGACAAAACACCAATCATCAGAGGATCAGCTCTCAAAGCTAACGAAGCCCTTGATGCTGGAAAAATTGATGACCCAGCTTTGAAACCAATTCAAGAACTTTTGGATGCTTGCGATTCTTACATCCCTGAACCAAAACGTGACACTGAAAAACCTTTCCTTATGCCTGTTGAAGATGTTTTCACAATCACAGGACGTGGAACTGTTGCAACTGGTAGAGTTGAACGTGGAACAGTTAAGATGAACGACACTGTTGAAATCGTTGGAATGGGAACAAGAAAACAAACAGTTATCACTGGCGTTGAAATGTTTAGAAAACTTCTTGATGAAGCAAGAGCCGGAGATAACGTTGGACTTCTTCTTCGTGGAATTCAAAGAAACGAAATCGAAAGAGGACAAGTTCTTTGCAAACCAGGCTCAATTCACCCACACACAAAGTTCACAGCTCAAGTTTACGTTTTGAAAAAGGAAGAAGGCGGACGTCACACTCCATTCTTTAATGGATATAGACCACAATTCTACTTCAGAACAACTGACGTTACTGGAACAATCGAACTTGAAAAAGGCGTTGAAATGGTTATGCCAGGCGACCACGTTAACATGACAATCACACTTATCACTGATATTGCTATCGAAGAAGGACTTCGTTTCGCTATCCGTGAAGGCGGAAGAACCGTTGGTTCTGGTGTTGTTTCAAAAATTATTGAATAATTTTGAGCCAAATTTAAGAAAAACAAAAAAGGTGCTTTGAAGCATCTTTTTTTTGTTTATAGTTTCAACAAAAATCACCTTTGCAAAAATTGCAGCTTAAAACAATCAATTTTTGCCTTTTTTGCAACAAATTGAAGCCCTTTATGGCCTTCAAATTTCTGAAATTTGTTTTTTGGCTTGATATTGACAAGCGCTTGGGTGTGTGCTAAAATTAAAACAGAGGTGCGAAAAAATGAAGATTTCAGAGAAAAAAGATCCAAAAGAAACAGTTTTTTCATCTGTTGAAGCATTTCAGCAACAAGACAAAACATGGACTTTGCCAAGAAAAGAATATGTTTACACTAACGCATTTTTGGGCTCAGACTTAAAAGGCACATTTGTGCTTCCAAACACTTATGTTGGAATTGGACTGGCTGCTTTTTCTGAAATGCCTAAATTGCGAAGATGGTTGGTTGAAAAAGGGAGCAAACTTAAACAAATCAGCTCTCATGCTTTTGCAAATTGCCAATTTTTGAGAGAGATTGAAATTCCAGATTCAGTTGAAATAATTGGCTCTTATGCGTTTAAAAATTGTGAATTTCTTGAAAAACTTGTTATTCCTGAAGGAATAAAGGAACTTGGCGAAGGCTTTGCAGAAGGATGTTATCAACTTAGTTCAATCACTTGCGGCATAGACACATATCCGCTCATTGCAAAACAAAGGTCACAAATTGCTGGATTAAGGGAAATCGTGATCATGGACAAAGGAAAAATCATCAAACGCAGTGATTTGCGATGCCACACCAGTCTTTATGTGGAGTCAAAAAATTATAACGAAGATTACAATGATGATTATGATCGCGAAGCAGCCGAAAAAGATGATATTTTGCCGAGATGAGCTTTAAAGCTCATCTTTTTTGATTAACAAATAATTTTGAAAATAAATTTAAATGTGCTACAATTCAAACATAAGGAGATGTTATGAGCTTTTTTGGGGGAATATTGAGTGCTCTTGGCTTTGAGTCGGAAGAAGATCAAAAAACAAAGAAAAAAGTGAAAAAACCAGAGCCTAAAGCAAAATTTAATTTGAAAAAAGACAAAATTGAAAGGCCTGACAAAATTGATGGCGTGAAAGTTGTTTATATTGAAACAAAAATTGATTATGACAAGCCTCTTGCAATCTTAAAAAAGGGAGAGCCTGTACTTGTTAATTTTGAATATGCCGATGACAAATCAAGGGCAATGGGCTTTTTTGAGGGAGCGATGAAAATGTCATCAGATGCTTCACTTTCTGTGATTGAAGAAGGAAAACTTTACATTCTTTTGCCAGAAGGAGTTGAAATTGAATAAAAAAATAAAAATTTCAAAACATTTTTTGCTTGTTTTGTGCGTCACTTTGCCAATTTTTGCAGTTATGCTCACACTTGATCTTGTGAGCAAGCATTTGCTTGACTCTTCGCTTGCTCCAGGCAGCGAAGCAAGTTTTATTCCGGGATTTATCAATTTTGTGATTATCCACAACGAGGGCGCAGCTTGGGGTGCGTTTAGCGGAGCAAAAATTTTTTTGATCATCCTTGCTTTTGTTTTTGTCTTGGGACTGGGATGGCTGTTGATTGCTGAGCGCACAAAAAATCCGCTGTTTCACATTGCTGTTGGACTTGTGCTGACAGGCTGTGTGGGCAATTTGGTGGACAGACTTGTGTTTGGATACGTGCGTGACTTTTTGCATTTCGAATTTTGGAAAGATTTTCCTGTTTTCAATGTGGCGGACATTTGTTTGACAATAGGGGTTGTTTTGTTTGCAATATATATTGTGATGATGCTTGTCAAAAGTCATCGCAAAAAGGGACAAGAAAAGGGTGAAGAAAAAAATTAAAGTTGAAAAAAATTGTGCGGGAGAAAGGCTTGACAAGTTTGTAAATTCAATTTTTAACGAATTTTCACGCTCTTTTTTGCAAAATATGATTGAAAAAGGCCAAATTTTGTTAAATGGCAAGGTTGTCAAAACAGGAGCCAAGGTTTGCGAAGGTGATTTGATTGAGTGTGATTTTGCCGAGCCAAAGCCAATCACAGTCCAAGCGGAACATGTGAATTTTGAAATTGTGTATGAAGATGAAGACTTGCTTGTGATCAACAAGCCGCAAGGCCTTGTTGTGCATCCTTGTTCAACAACAAAATCGGGAACGCTTGTCAATGGTCTTTTGGAGCGAGTGAAGGATTTAAGCGGCATAAATGGAGCGCTGCGCCCAGGTATTGTTCACAGGCTTGACAAGGACACGTCAGGGCTTATGCTTGTTGCAAAAAATGATTTTGCCCACAAACAACTTGCAAAAGATATAAGTGAAAAAAGTGTCAAACGCAAATATTTGGCACTTTTGGACGGCGTTGTTTGGGAAAATGAAGGCAAAATTGAAACATATCTTGCTCGCGACAAAAAAAACAGGCTTAAATATGCTGTTTCAAATGACGGCAAAAAAGCAATTTCATTTTTTAAAGTTGTTCACAGATATCAAAATTGCACACTTGTTGAGTTTTCACTTGTCACTGGGCGAACTCATCAAATCAGAGTTCACAGTGCTTTTATTCATCATCCAGTTGTTGGCGATAAGCTTTATGGGAAAGCTGAAAAATCGTTGCAAGGACAGCTGCTTCATTCTTACAGTTTGGAGTTTGTGCATCCTCGCACGCAAAAAGTTATGAGTTTTTCGCTGCCTCTTCCTGATTATTTTGAAAATTATTTAAAAAAGCAAAAAGAACTGATATCTTGAAAAAGGGGATAAAAAAGCTGCACCAAAGTGCAGCTTTTGTTTTTTAATATTGAAATTCGGAAACTCTGATTCCCCGAGCCGTTCTTTCTTGTTCAATAAGATTTGAAAACATTTCTCGAATTTTGTATGGATTTGCAACATGCCTAAGTTTGAATTCAGGTTGCCTTTCATCATTTGAATACAATGTCACTGTTCCTGTGCGAAAAATTTTGTCAAAAAGGGTTTGGCTTAAGGAAATGTCACGAATTCTATACACGTTCACTTCCTCAACAATGCTGTAAAACAATCCTATGTCGCTGAAAACTTTGAGCCATTTGTCGCCATTTTTTATTAAAGAATATCTTGTAAAAGACCAAGGAAGACCAAAATATCTTTTTCTGTCTCTCCACAAGAGTTCTGCGTCCATGCCATATTTTCTTCTTATTTTGCTGTTAGTTTCGCTCATAGGGCTTGCTCCTTTATGTCCTATTTTAACTTAACATGCAAAAAAAGTAAAGAAAAAAACCCAAAAATATTGTTTTTTTTGGGTTTTTTGTGCTTTTTAGCATTTGTTCATGCAACCTGTGCCACATCCATTTCCAGTGAGAAGCAAAATAAGCAAAAGTGTGCATATGTCAATTCCACAGTTGCCATTGCCACCACCTAAGCATTGCAAAAGGATGAGCAAAATCAAAATTGAGCAGCTGTCACAACCGCAGTTGTTTGAGCCGAAACCTCCAAAAAAGTTCATTATGTACCTCCTAGTAAACATCTTTTGTGCTGTGTGCTTACACATTATCATACTATTAACATCCAAAAAAAATTGTTACAAAATTCGACTTTCTTCGCTTTAAAAATTTTACATAGATTTCTCATTCTTCCGCAAAATATTTTAAGCATTATGGTGGCAAATTGATTGACAAACACGCTTATTTATATTAGAATAGGTTGTTACTATATTAACTGACTACAAAGGGGTTATTATGATCAAAAACGCAACAATCAAAAAGGCTTATTTATACAAAGGGGGAGTTCTTGCATTTGCAGGTGTTTTGGCTGTGACAATGTTTCCAACAAATGTCATCGTTTCAAACGCTGATTATTTGTCAAACGGTGTTGGATCCGAAACAATTGAAATCATCAATCCTGACCGAACTGTTTCAAAGGGCGAATCTTACAACATAAGGGTTGCTTATTTTGGCTCGGATGCAAAAGTTCCAATTGGTCTTTCTGAGACTAGTAGTTATAGCACTTATCTTGCATCGCTAAAGTATGGCGATGGCACAGTAAGCGCAATCACTTCATCTGTTTCAGTAACTTACAAGCCAACAGGCGAAACTTTGAAAGTGGAAGATGGCAAGCTGAAGAAAAACAGTGACGCGGACATTTTGAGCGCATATCAGTCTTCTCCAACAACAGCAGTTTGGGGAACATTTGAAGCAACTTATGCCGGCGAATATGCTGTGAACTATTCCATCACCATCACTTATTCGCAGGGCGAAGAAACAAAAACAAGAACTTTTTCAACTGAATATCTTGTCACAAGTTCAATCACAAATGCTTACTTTGAATTTAAGGAAAACACAAAGCCAATTTTGCCAAGCGTGTATGACATAAGCATGGCAAAACAAACTGTTGATGGGCAAGAAAAACTTCGCAATGTTGAAATTCCATCTTTCGAGCTTTTTGATGAAAATGAAAATCCAGTTGATATTGCTGATAAAATTGTATTGAACGATGACAAAGGCGTTGATGGCGGATATGTGCGCATAACTGCAACTGGCGGAAAATCAGAGCCAATTGCTGTTGAAAAAATTGATGGCAAATATGTGATTGATTCAAAATACTTTGATCCAAAATTGGAAACCTTTGCAAAAGAAGGGAACTACACAATCAAATTTGCTTATTATGTTGGCAATGTTGGCAACAACAAAGACAGCCAATTTGTGACTTCAATCACAAAAACATTTGAAGTTGCCGGCTCAAGCAATCCATATTACACCGATTATGGCCTTTCACTTAGACTTGACTCAACTGCTCCAACATCTGCAATAAGAAATGTGGCAACAACTCTTCCAACAATTTCAGGCGTTACATCTGAAAAAACAAATCACGCAAATGTTGATGTGCCAATTTCATACACAATTCAAGCTTTCAGAGAAACCTCAACTGGTTTTGATGAAACAAGAGCGGATGCAATCGTTGACGGCGAGTTCACTCCTTGGGATGATGGCTATTACAAAATAGTTTATCAGGCTGAAGATTTTTATGGCAACAAGGCAGAACTTGTTCGCTACATCAACAACGTTCGTGACACGCAAAATCCTGTTGCATTTATGTATGACGCTTCTGATGTGAACAACTATGTTGATTCAAGCTTTGAAAAAGGCCTTGTTGACGAGCCAACTCACGCAGAAACAGCTTTCAAATCAAAATCAAGTGAAGGCAACATCATCGTTTATGCCGTTGGCGCAAACGACAATGTTAAGGATGGCATAAAGCGTCAAAGAATCATTCGTTCATCTTCAAAGGAAATCATCGTTGACAGCTATGACGATGCAAACAAAAATTATGCTGACTACAACGTTATATTTGATTTTAACTTTGACACACTTTTAGCAAGCAACAACAATTTCTACTTGAAACAAAAACTTGAACAAGCCGAGGTTGACATACAAAACAAAGAAGCTGTTATGACTTGGCTTAAGAACAACAAGTTTTTGATTGTTGCAGACCCTGACAACGCCGATGAAAAAAGCAAAACAGTTGCAGACGGATATGCCCAAATTGATGTCAGAAAAGCCGGCGGCAAAATGCTTGGCGGATCATCAAGCGGCATAACTTACAATGTTTATTACAATGCAAAGGACAAGCAGGGCAACACAAACACATCAACATCTTTTGCAATTTCAATTGTTTCAGGTGAGCTAAATGACACCGTGAAACCAAACATTGTTTTCCCAACATCTTTGAAAAGCTCATATCGCACAGGCTCAGTTGTTGTGTTTGACCAGCCAACTGCAACTGACGACACTGACGAAAGAATGGACGTTTTGACACAATATTATTTTGTTGATGCAAACAAAAAACAAACCGATCCTGTGACACTTAGTGACAAATATGAAATTTCACTTTCTGACCTTGACAAGCTCACAAAACCAGACGAATTTGGCCAACCTGTGAAAGTTGTGATCAAAGTTCAGGCAACTGACGACTATGGCAACACTTCAGAAGAGTGGAAAAAGGAAATTGCAATCGTTGACCTTCAGGACACAAAACCTCTTGCAATATTCAGCGAAGATGTGACAAAATATGACGAAGCAATCAAACAAAGATCTTCAATCAAGCTTCCAATCATCAAAGTTTATGATGACAATATCGATTATATCAATGCTGATGTTTATGCAAGGCGTGTGCAATTTGATGCTGAAGGGAACAGAACAGCTGAAGACGTTGTCACTGTGACCGGAACACAAGTTCTTGACAAAAACTTTGCAAACAATTTGTATACTTTGGATGCTGGAACAATCATTGCCGGATATCCAGGACACTATGAAGTTAAGGTTGTGTTCACCGATGCTGGTGACAACCAAGTGACAGCTTTCTATGAATATGAAGTTGCATCAACTCCAATTGTTTCAAATCCAACTGTTACTGAACTTCCAAACTTGAAGGATACTGAATGCGGTGACGTTGTTGAACTTGGCGTTCCATCAGTTGATTACAACATAGATGACAGCAATTATGGAATTTTTGGTGTTCAACAAGACAATTCAAATTCTGTGCTTAGATCAAATTATGACATTGTTTTTGCTCAACAACCAACTGCAAGATATCAAGAAAACCTTAAGGAAGAAAACACATTTGTTGCTTTGCAGGAAGGCACATTCAAGTTCCAATACAATGTCAATGTGAGCGTTTATAACAAATCAAAATTCACAACTGTTTATGATGAAAAATCAAACCCAAGAGCAGTTGTTGAGTTAAAAGAAACTCAGCCAACCGACAACATTGTTTATCAAGGCAAGGACAACAACTTGCTCATTTACAAGGATCCAGCAAAGAACACTTCAAGTGACAGCCAAGCTCAAACAGAAGGCACAATCAAATTTGGTCTTTATGATGCGGCAAAAGACTCATATGAAATTTATGACCTTTCTTCGCAATTTAAATTTGACAAAACATTTAACCTTTATTATCATGAAGGATCAAAAGTAACTGGAAAGTTCTATTTGTATCTTGGCGACAACATCAGCCTTGAAACAAGAGGCGGAGCAAAAGCAAGCCTTGTTGTTAGCTCATACACCTCAGGGAACAATGTTAAATTTGATTTTGGCAACAACCAAGTTGATGAATCATCAGTAAGTCCAAAAACCGAGCAAGCTCTTAAAGGTGACGACTTTAAAACATTCTTCATCTCAAGCAATGTGATCACACTTAAAACTGTGGACACCACAGCACCTGTGATTGTTTCAGATTACAACTATCCAGCAGTTGCAAAGAAAAATGACAAAATCACAATTTACAATGTTGAAGCAACTGACAATTCTCGTGGCGATGATGGCTCACAAATTGACACAGCAAAAAGCTTTGTGAGAGTTGATTACTCTGGCGGAACAAACGTTACTTCCGATCAGTTCTCCCTTGAAGAAATTGGAAGTGGAAAAGAATACACTTTGGAAAGTGATGGAAATTACACAATAACATATTATGTTTATGACCATTACAACAGATGCAACTCTTCAAAATCATATTCAATTGCTGTTGGCGACTGCATAACCCCAACAATCACATTCAAACAGGATGCGTTCAAAACAAATTACGAACTTGGCGAAATCCTTGTGATTGACATTGATTCCATCAATTTTGAGGACAACATTGCAACACCTGAACAATTGATCGAATCAATGGAAGTCGTTGTTCGCAACACTCAAACAAATGAAATTTTGCCAAACATCTTTGAAACTGAGGAAGAAGGTGATTCTGCAGCAGAAGGACTTTACAAATATCGTCTTTCAGCCGCTGGAACTTACAGAGTTGAAGTAAGCGCAAAGGACCGCGTTGGCTGGGTTGGAAAGGCAACCAAGGAATTTGAAGTTTCAACAGAATCTGAAGACGGAACCGAAGTTTACAAAATTGTTGGAATCGTGCTTATTGTTGTTGCAGTGCTTGTTCTTGCCGGTGTGATTGCTTACTTTGTGATCAGCAAAATTAGGCGTGACCGCAAAGCCAAAGGCAAAACTCCTGACAACAAAAAGGCATCAAAAACAAAAACAAAAACCGATAAAAAGGCTTAATAAAAAAGGCACTTAAGCAAAGTGCCTTTTTTTGTTGTTTTGTGCTTGACAACAAATGAGCAAATTTGCTATAATGTCAAAGTATCCGCATAAAAGTGGCTTTCAAAGTGGCTTTGCCCGCCATTGTTTAGCGAGTTTGGTTAGAGGAGGTAAAAATATGATTGCAGTTGTTGCAACGGGCGGAAAACAATATACCGTTAAAGAAGGCGACACCATCAAAGTTGAAAAACTTGACAAGCAAGTTGGTGAAAAAGTTAATCTTGACGTTATGATGATTTCTGATGAAAACGGTGTTCGCACAAGTTCAAATCTTAAGGCAGCAAAATGTGAAGCCCAAGTTTTGAGCCAAGGAAAGGCTGACAAAATTGTTGTGTTCAAATACAAAGCAAAGAAAAATGAACGCAAAAAGCAAGGGCACAGACAACCATTCACAGAACTCAAAATTTTGTCCATAAAAGGTTAATATGACAAAAATTTGTTTTATTCAAAAAAACGGAAGAAATGTTGGATTTGTGATTTCAGGTCACACCGGCAAGGCAGAATATGGAAAAGATATTCTTTGCAGCGCAATTTCTGCTTCTTCCCAAATGGCAGTTTTGGCAATCACAGAGGTTGCAATGGAAAAGGCAGATGTAAAAATGAAAGACGGCTTTTTGAGTTTGATGCTTTCAAAGCCAACCAAACAAACCGATCTTGTTTTGACATCACTTCAAAAAACCCTTGAAGCCATTTGTGCCAATGAAAAAAAATATGTTAAGTTGGAGGTCAGAAATGATATTTAATATTCAACTTTTTGCTCACCACAAAGGTGGTGGAAGCACCAAAAACGGCAGAGATTCAGCCGGAAAACGTCTTGGTGTGAAAGCAGCAGATGGACAAAAAGTTCTTGCTGGCTCAATCATCGTTCGTCAAAGAGGAACTGAAATCTATCCAGGTGCAAATGTTGGCATTGGAAAGGATTACACTCTTTTTGCGGTAAAGGACGGCGTTGTTAAGTTTGGTTCTTCAAACGGCAAAAAAATCGTTTCAATAGTTGAAAACAAGTAATTTATGCCCCCGCATTTGATGGGGGTTTTGTTTTATGAAATACAAAATAAACAGCAATAGCATTCAAATTTTTTCAAAAGAGGATTTTTGTCCGCAGCACATTTTGGAATGTGGGCAAATTTTTGCATACGAAAAAATTGATGGGGGATATCAAGTTTTTTCAGGCGATAAAAGTGCAAAAATTTTTGAAAGAGATTTCGGATTTGAAGTGCAAACATCCGATCCAAAATATTTTGAAAACTTTTTTGATTTGCAAACCGACTATGGCAAAATTAAATCTATGCTTCAAAAGTTTGAAATCATGAAAAAGCCAATCGAGTTTGGCAAAGGAATCAGAATTTTAAAAAACAATCTCTTTGAAGTTTGCGTGAGCTTCATAATTTCCGCAAACAACAACATAAAGCGAATTCAAAAAATCATAAAGGCCTTAAAAGAGCGTTGCAAAAGCGGAACAAACTTTCCTTCGCACAAAGCGTTATCAAAACTTGACGAAAAGGATTTTGTGCAGTGCGGGCTTGGCTACAGAGCGCCGCAGCTTTACAAAGCCCTCAGGCAGTTTGATGAAGATTATCTTCAATCGCTTTCCAATTTGCCAACCGATCAACTTCGAAAAAAACTTTTGTCTTTTTCGGGCGTAGGTCCAAAGGTTGCCGACTGCATTTTGCTTTTTGGCTATTCAAAAAAAGATGTTTTCCCAGTGGACACTTGGATTCACCAAATGTATGAAAAATATTATGGCCATGAAACCTCGCGTGAAAAAATCAGAAACAGATTGGTTCAAACGTTTAAAGATTTGTCAGGTTATGCTCAGCAATATTTGTTTTATTTTCAACGATCAGCTCAAGAAAATTAAAAAAGGGGTATTTACAACGCCTTTTTTTTATGTTATAATTTTGTCGAAAGGAGAGACAAATGGAATTTGTTGAATTCTTCACACAAATGCATTGGGCAGTGATCATGCTTGTTTGCGTTGGACTTGTGCTTCTTATCATTGAAGCAATTTTGCCAGGCTTTGGAGTTTGTGGAATAACAGGAATTCTTTCTGGAATCGCGGCGGTCGTGTGCGAAGCAATTTTCACGAAATCACTTTTTGACGTCTTCTTTTTGATATTTCTTGTGCTGGTTGTGTTCACTTTGTTTTTTGTGGTGGTTTCGCTCATGCTCAGCAAAGGCCCTTTGAAAAAAACACCGCTGGTCGAAACTGGAACTGCAATCCCAGAACACTATGGCAAGCTTAAAAATCTTGATGAGCTTGTTGGAAAGCAAGGCGAAGTGGTTTCTGCATGCAAGCCCGTTGGAAAGGCTGTTATTGACGGCAAAACCTACACAGTTCACTCAACTCAAGGCACAATAAATGTTGGCGAAAAAATCAAGGTTGTGGGCATCAAAAACACAACAATAAATATTGAATGCTTGAGGAGGGAAAAATGAATAGTATGCTTTTGGCAATCGAAGGCTGGCTTGTTGCACTGATTGTGCTGTCATGCTTGCTGCTTATTGGGCTTATAGTGATATTTATTTTGGTTCCTTTAAAAACTTGGTTCATTGCATTGGTTTCAGGCTCTCACGTTTCAATGTCAAGGCTTGTTGGAATGAAACTAAGGAAAGTTAATTACAAACTCATTGTCAACACATATATCATGGCGCGAAAGGGCGGAATAAAGCTCAATGTTGTTGACCTTGAAACTCATTATATGGCTGGCGGAAACGTTGACAAAATTGTCAAAGCGTTGATTGCAGCCAACAGTGCAGGCATTGACCTTTCAGTTGAGCTTGCAAAGGCCATCGACCTTGCTGGAAGCGATGTGCAGGAAGCGGTTGAAACTTGTGTCACTCCAAAAATTATTGACGTAAACGATATTGCTGCGGTTGCTCAAGATGGCATTGAAGTGAAAGTTCATGTGAAAGTGACCGTTAAAACTGACATCCATGAACTTGTTGGCGGAGCGCGAGAAGACACAATTGTTGCCCGTGTTGGCAAAGGAATTGTAAGTTGCATTGGTGCCGCTGAAAATTACACAGAATTGCTTGAAAATCCTGCTGAAATTGCAGAATCAATCATGAGCAAAGGGCTTGACGATGGCACTGCCTATGAAATTGTTTCAGTGGATGTGTCCGACATTGACATTGGTCGAAACTTGGGCGCAAAACTTGAAACAGAAGAAGCTGAAAAGAACAAACAGGTTGCGGCTGCTCAAGCAGAGCGACTTAGAGCAATGATGGTTGCTGAAGAACAAAAAATGAAAGCAAAAACGCAAGAAATGAAAGCCACTGTTCTTGCCGCTGAAGCTGAAATTCCAAAAGCAATTGCAAGCGCAATCAAAGAAGGAAAGTTTGGAGTTTTGGATTATTACAAGCTTAAAAACTTGCAGGCCGACACAGCAATGAGAAATTCAATTGCTGGAGCCGATCAAGACAGCGGTGACGGGGAGGCATAACATGGCAAACTGGCTGTGGATTGTTGTTATTTTGTGTTGTGCAGCCGTTGCAACAGTTTTTCTTGGCATATATAAAAACAGGAAAAACATTTTCAAGAAAAAAGAAAAAACTCCAAAAAATCAAAAAGAAAACGTAAAAAACAGCTCAAAAAAGCAAAAAAACAAAAAACCTTCAAAAAAAACACCAACGCCGATCGTTCCACCAGTGGAAGAAAAGCCGCAGGAAGAACTTGTTTTTGAAGAACGAGTTGTTGAAGTTGTTCCAAAAACAAATGGGGTGGCTCAATCATACACTCCTTCAAAAGAGTTTGCATCGCAGCGCATAGATTATGCTCCGCTTTCACAAGCGTCAATGCGCCGAAGGCCAAGGCCACAAATGCCAACCCCTCAGCAACAAATAGATGACTTTGATTCATTTAGAATGAACAACGCATATTCGATGTCAATCAAAGAGCAAATCAAAAATTTATCTCCAGAAATGAAAGCAATCATTTTTGGCAATTTGCTTGATAAAAAAGACGAATTCTAAACAATATTGAACACGCATAATTTAATTTAGAGGAATTGGCGTGTTCAATTTTTTTGATGAATTAAAAAAAACGACAAAGATTGATGGCAATGCCTATAACATTGTGAATGTTTCAGGCAAAATTTTATATGTCGAAGGGCATCTTGGCATTTGTCAACTTTCGCAAGACATCATAAGTTTCAAAACAAAAGGGGCAATCATTGTTGTTGAAGGACAAAACCTGAAATTGTTTGAGCTTATGGACAAAACACTGAAAATAACAGGAAAAATAAAACGTGTTGAGGAAATGTGATGAAAAAAATAAATTTTCATTACTATGAAATAAAAGGTTTAAATCAAGAGCGTTTTTTCAATAATTTGTCAAAAAAATATTCAATTTATGAGCTAAATCGTTTTGAAAAATCAAGAGCGGAATTTAAAGTTTCGTTTTTTGATGGAGAAAAAGTTAAAAAAGAAATATTGGCCGCCGGCTATCAAATTCTTAATGAAAAAAAGGGCGGGATATTTTTTATTTTTTCAAAACTTTTAAAAAGTTATGGCCTTTTGCTAGGGATAGCAGCTGTTTTTGTTTCATATTTTGTTCAAATGCCTTTTGTGCAGAGAATTGAAGTGTGGGGAAGTCAAAATGCAAGCGAAATCAAAAAATTTGTTGATGACGAAATTTCTTCAAGGCAAAAAAGCAAAATAAACACAAAGGCTCTTGAGCAAAAAATCATGGCGCATTTCGACAATTTGACTTTTGTCAGTGTGGCCATTTTGGGACAAAGTTTGATTGTAAACGTCAAAAGCGGCATAAGACCGCCTGAAATGGATGAAACGTTTTTGCCGATTGTCAGTCAATATGATGGAGTTGTGACAAAAATTGAACTCGTTCAAGGCACAGTGCTTGTTCAAGTTGGAGACATAATTCAAAAAGGTCAAATTTTGGTTGCCGGATATGTTGAAAATGCACAAGGGCAAACGTTAAACTTGCCGCCAAAGGCAAATATTTATATCGATGTGTGGGTTCAAGCAAGTGAAACGCATTATGATGAAAAAGTTGTAACTCGAAGAACAGGCAACAAGATTGAATGCTGCTCAGTTTGGCTTAATTCCCAGCAATTTTATTCCAATGGCAAGCAAAACTCTTTTTCTTGCTTTGAAATTGAATCAAGTGAACAAATTTTGTGCAAAAACAACATTTTGCCGTTTGTTTTAAAGAGAGATGTTTATTATGAAACCGTTTCGGAAAAAATTGTGTCAAGTTTTGAAGATGAAAAAGATTTCATAATCAATTCGGCACGCGAAAAGTGCTTGCAAAATATTGGAGAAAGTGAGATAATAAAAAAAGAAGATGTTTTAATCTTGGAAGGAGCCGGATTTACAACTGTAAAATATATCATCACGGCAAATATTCTTGTTTCAGGGGAAGATGAAAGTTTACACGAACAAGCCTAACAAAATCGATGAAAAAATTTTAACTCAAGCACTCAAAAAAACAGATAACGATGTTAAAAATGTTTGCGTTGGAATCAAATTTGTTAGCAGATGGAAAATCAAAAGCCTAAATCAAAAGCACAGGGGAGTTGACAATGTCACAGATGTGCTTTCTTTTCCGCTTTTGCAAACAACTCGTTTTCACACACTTCAAAATTTTGATGATGAAAGAGATCCTTTGACCAAAGAGCTTGAAATTGGCGACATTGTGATTTGCTTGTCAAAGGCAAAAGCCCAAGCAAAAAAATACGGGCACAGCTTGGATCGAGAGCTTAATTTTTTGGCGCTTCATGGCTTTTTGCATTTGCTTGGCTTTGATCACTTGACCACAAAGGATGACGAACAAATGAGCAAAATCACCGAAGACATTTTGCAGGCCGCTGGCCACAAAAGGGGTGAATGATGTTCAGATGTGGATTTGTTGCGGTTTTAGGACGCCCAAATGCAGGGAAAAGTTCGCTTATCAATCATCTTGTTGGAATGAAAATTGCAATTGTTTCGCCGAAGCCACAAACAACGCGGGACAACATTTTGGCAATTTTAACGACCAATGACACCCAAATGATTTTCATAGACACTCCAGGCTTACATAAGGCAACTTCGCATCTTGGCAAATACATGATGAAGAATGTTCGAACTGCAAAGGCGGAAGCGGATGTTGTTTTGTATATGGTCGATTCAAGTGTTGGACTAGAGAACGAGGAAGCTGAGCATATCAACAAAATGAAGCAAGATGGCCTTAATGTTGTGGTTGGAGCGTCAAAAGTAGACAAAAAGCAGCCTGATTTTGACCATGACATTGCGTTTTCTTCCTTGACTGGGGAAAACATTTCCAAACTTTTGGAAATCTTGAAAAGTTTTTTGCCTTGTTCAAAAACAAAAAATTTTATGTTTGATGAGGACGAAGTCACCGACAAACCCACAAAATTTATTGTTGCTGAATACATTCGCGAAGCTGTTTTAAGCGTTTTAAAAAAGGAAGTGCCACACGGCGTGGCAGTTGTTATAAACAATTTTGATGAAACAAATTCACTTGCCAAAATTGAGACGGACATTGTTTGTGAAAAACAGTCACACAAAGGAATTATCATTGGCAAGGGCGGCGAAACACTCAAAAAAATTGGAACAATAGCCAGAAAGCAAGCCGAAATGCTTTTGATGAAAAAAGTTATGCTTTCGATTTTTGTAAAAGTTGAAAGCGATTGGAAAAACAAGCCAAACAAACTTTCAAATTTGGGCTACAAAAACGAGTAACATTTCACATTTGCGATAATATAGTGATATTGAGTTACTTAACGCAAATGAGGAAATGATGAACGGCATTAACAGTGCGATTTTTGGAATATCTTTTATCTTTTTGATGACAAGTCTGGGTTCAGCGCTTGTCTTTTTATTTAAAAACAGAATGAATGAAAAACTGTGCAAAGCGGTTGATGGCTTTTCATCAGGAATTATGCTTGCCGCTTCAATTTGGTCGCTCTTGTTGCCGGCAATTGACCAATCGGCAAGTTTTGGCAAATTGCAGTTTTTGCC
>CANQRE010000014.1 GCA_947626175.1 uncultured Clostridia bacterium | reverse complement strand
CAAGATCTGTCATCGTGGCCATATCCCATGATCATGCTGCCATCAAGGCCATAATCCCTTGCTTTTCCGGCTGGAACAACTTCAATTTCTGCCGACTGAAAATCGTCTTCTTCAATGTTGTAATTTTTAAGAAGCAAATCCAAAATGTTTTTCTTGACGGAATCTTCCTTTGGCTTTGAGCCAATAATGATATTAAGCGCTTCTCCGGTCACACTTTCATCATGCAAAAGTTTGTCAATTCCCGTTGTTTTCAAACTGAGGTGCGGCAAAAGATCTGTCACGCCAAAAACAGGATCTTTGTCTTTTTCGCCAATGGAGATTTCAATTTTTGACCCATCCTTTTTGCAAACAACGCCGTGTAGTGCAAGTGGCAACGCCGTCCATTGATAATGCTTTATGCCGCCATAATAATGGGTGTCCAAAAGGCAAAAGCCATCTTCTTCATAAACAGGCGTGCTTTTAAGGTCAAGCCTTGGGCTGTCAACATGGGCGCACAAAATGTCCATTCCTTCTTCCATTTTTGTTTTGCCAACAACAAAAGCCACAAGCTCTTTGTTCATGTTGACAACAAACACCTTGTCCCCTGTTTTCAACCTTTTGTTTTGTTTGATTAGGTCATTTAGATTTTTAAAGCCATTTTCTTCAAGCATTTTTGAAAAGTATTTTATGCACTCCCTTTCAGTTTTGTTGGAAGACAAAAAAGACTTGTATCCATCCGAAAACAAGCCGATTTTTAACACTTCTGAAGCTTTGATGTTGGTCCATCCATTTTTTTTCATAGTCAAATGTTCTCCTTTTCTTGTTGATTTATACCTCAAACTCAACGCTGAAAGCAGTTGGAACATTTTCCACTTTGACCTTGTCCGAAATTTCAATGCCCGCAACAACAAACACTTCATTGCCATCCGCAAGCACTGGAATAAAATCACGTTTGCGCTGCGGAATTTTTTTGTCAATCAAAAATGATTTAAGTTTTTTTGTTCCGCCGCCAAACTTTGTGAAAACATCGCCTTCTTGCCTAAAGCGCCACTTTGCAGTTTTTGGCACTTTCCTATAATCAAATATAACACTTCCGCTCTTTTGAGTAAAGTCTTTTACCCGTTTTACAACAAGTTTTTTGTTTGGAGGCACCAAAATTTCGCCGCAACGATTTTCTGCACAAAACTCAACTGTTTCCTTTTCCTTGTTGACAAGAGTTAAATAATCATATTCCTTGATTGCAACCACATTAAATGGCAAACTTATTTTTTTGCCATTTTCAAGCTCGGTGGCAAGCGACCTTATAAGAAGAATATGTTTTCTTTCAAAATCACATTTAATTCCAATGTTTTTAAGCACCTTGATGATTATCCTTGAAATGATTGAAGGTGGATAAACAAAATATGAAAGAGGAATTTTGGCTTCCTTTTCATCATAGATTACCGCATCGTCAAATATTTGCGAGTTTATGTAATCTTCGTCTTCCCTGACAGCGCCGCCAAAAGCAACAATTGACCCAACAACGTTTGGCCACTTTGATTCAATTTGTGGAATGATAACATTTCGCAAATAATTTCGCGAAAAAGAGTTGTCATCATTTGACGAGTCGCTGACATAATCAATGCTATTTTGCGAAACATATTGCATGATTTCTTGCTTTGACGTGTTTAAAAGTGGCCTAATAAAATGGCCGTCTCTTTCAGGGTCCATTCCGCGTGCTCCGCTGACCCCTGACCCACGGAAAATATGCATCAAAATTGTTTCCGCCTGATCGGACATGTGGTGTGCCAAAGCAATTTTGTCAACAACATCTTTTTTGAAAAGTGAATTAAAAACGCCATACCTTCCTTCGCGTGCTGCGGTTTCAAGGCTTACATTTTTTTCTTTTGCAAGCTTTGGGGCGTCAATGCGAAATTTGTAAGCTCTCACGCCCATCTCTTTGCATTTTTCAACAACAAAGTTTGCTTCATCTCGGCTTTCTTCTCGAATGCCATGGTCAACACAAATGGCAATCACATCAATGTCAAGCTCATCCCTTAAGGAATGAAGAATATGCACAAGGGCCATCGAGTCGCTTCCGCCGCTGACTCCAACTCCAATTCTTTCTCCAGGCACAATCAATTTGTTTTCTTTGATAAAATTTAAAACGTTTTGCATAATAAGTCCTTCAAGAACTCAATTATATACAAAAATTCACATAAAATCAATAATTTTTCAAATTTAATTGTTAAAAACTTTGATTGCAAGCACTGTCATGTCGTCTTTGGATCTTCCGTTTTCATTTTCAATTGCTTGCTGCAAAAGTTTGTCGGCAATGATTTGTGGATTTGACGAATAGGAGTTTTTCACAAACAGTTCAATATCCTTGTCGCTTGCAAAGGAGTCAGAAATTCCATCTGTGAACATAACAACAATGTCTCCTCCGCCCAAAACAAGTTTTTTTGTCACCGGCGAAATTTTGTCAACAACTCCAAGCGGCAACGCTCCGCTTTCAATCATTTTGCATTCATTTTCACTTATCACAAAGTTGCACGGAGCACCCATTTTGATAAAATCGCCAAGCCCGTTTTTTAAATCCAACACAAAAACATCAAGGGCGGAAAATTTTTCATCTCTTTGAAGCGACAAAAGTTTGTTGACTGACGAAAGCACAAGCTCGCTTTCAAATCCTGCTTTGTAAAAGTTTTCAATAAGGCTTATGGCAGTTTCACTTGTTTTGTTGGCTTCAACTCCGCTGCCCATGCCATCGCAAAGCGCAAACATAAATCTGTCGCCATCAAGCTTGAGTGCGGCATGCGTGTCGCCACTTGTTTCGTTTCCCGATTTTGGAGCGCTTGCAAAACCAATTGCACAGTCATATTTGGGCGAAGTTTTGAGTTGAAGCGTTGTCCACCCAGGCTTTGCCGAAGCAAACTTGTCACTTACAAGCATCTTACACTTACAAATTTTTCCAACAATATCTGGAATTTTCAAATGCTCGGCGTCTGAATTTCGCACAACAAGCGTGGCTTCAACTGCATGCGTGTTTTTTTCATACACAATGGCGTCAGAGCAAACGATGTCATTAAACAACAGCTCGTCAGTGATTTTTTGTTCTCTCCTTCCATCAAAAGCAATGTCGCTGTCAATGTCGCGCGACAAGCTTTTCATCACCGAAGAAATGCCCTTAAGCTGATCTGCAATAAGCAGTTTGGATGTGTCAATATTTGAAAGCATGCCGCTGTAGGACTTATATTGCCTTGTAAGCAGCCCCAATGAAGAAATAATCCCGTTCACCCTTCCGCAATTTGACGAAAGATATGTTGGCACGTCCAAAAGCGAAACCTTGCCTTTTTCAAACGCAATGGACACAAGTTCATCCAAAACCTTGTTCGTGTCCGCCTGACGAGACCTAAGGCACCTGACCTTGTCTGGGCAGGTTTGACAGTTGCGTGAAATTATTTCATCCCTAAGCAGCACCTTGACTTCCTCAGGCGAAAGATTGTTTTTCACAAGCCCACGAAAAACCCTGTCCATTTCACCAAACACATCGCTAAGCGACAAAAGCCTGCGATTTAAATTTTCTCTGTTTTGATTGACAACATTTTTGATTGCAGTTCGATCGCCCTTAAGGTCAAAAATAGATTTAACTGAGTCATAAATCTTGTCAGGCAGCACAGCGAAAACAAGTGCGCTGATTGCAACTGGCAAAATTGAAAGCCAATCAAAGGAATAATAAAGCTTGAAATAAAATCCCACAACAAGTTCAGCAAGCACAATTGAAAATGCTGAAAAATACTTACGAAAAGTTTTAAACGGCGAAATCGCAAGTGCCCACAACATAAAAGGAGCAAAAAACACAGGATTAAGCGAATTTAAAAGCGAGCCGAGGCCAAAAAGCGCGGCAACAAAAACCGAATAATAGTTTTTTGAACAATATGTGATTGCAAGCAACATAAACGCAACAAAAAGTTTTAAAAACGAAAAAGAGCCAATTTCAAGCGGGGTTAAACCTGATGCAAGCCCAAGCAAAATCATTCCGCCGCTGACAAGTTCAATGGGCGACAACCTAAACGAAAAACCTCGAACAAAAATCGCTTCGAACAGCTTTATCCATCCCAGCGTTAAAACAGTTCCAACAATCGCTCCAACAATTGCAAAAACAACGTTATATCCCCCTGCTGCCGCCGAAAAACCTATTTTTGCCAACTGGCTGACAAACGCAAATATCGCCATTTCCCAGATTTTGATGTTTTTCTTTGCAAAAAAGTGCGCCACATAAGGCACAACAAGACACGCTGCCGCACAAAGCGCACAAACAATTCCTTCCAAGGAATGATTAACAACCACCGCTGCCGCAACAAAAGCCGGGCAAACAAGCCAAATTTTTTGATTTGCATAAACAAGAGCAAACATCATCGCAAATGAAAAAGGATAGATCACATTGGCTATCGATGCGTTTTCAAGCACAAAAAACAGCACCAAGAATGCAACAAGCAAAAGCACATAATAAATTTTCCCAACAAACTTCATATCCGCCTCACAAAAACAAGTTTAAAACCTTTAAAAAAACTCCCCAAAATTTATTTGGAGAGTTTTTGTCTTTGATTGGGATTTTTTGTCATTTTTTTAGCTGTGCAAATTTTTCAATTTTATCGGCCGTTTGTTCAATATTTTTATTAACAAGCCTTAGGTCATAATTTTTTTTGTAGGACCTTTCCATCCTTGCCCGTGAAAGCCTTTTTTGAATTAAGTCTGGCTGTTCTCCGCGCAAAACAAGCCTTTTTTCAAGCTCGGCATTTGGACAATCCAAAAACACTGTCACAACCTTTGCTTTTGGCCCTATTTCACGCACAATTTTTTCCACTCCACGAACATCAATGTCCTTGATATAATCCTTGTCGCCGGCAATCACTTTTTCAAGCGAAGAAAATGGCGTTCCATAAAAAATGTCGGCATGAACATTTTCATATTCAAAAAGCTTGCCTTGCCTGATCATTTTTTCAAATTCTTGTTTTGAAACATGGAAATAAGCGCCATCGTTTTGGGCCCTTGACTCACGTGTTGTGCAAGTTTTCATAAACTCAAGATTTTTGTGCCTTCGCTTAAGCTCATCAATAACGGTGTTTTTGCCAACGCCAGACGGACCGGAAACCAAAATTAACATCTTTTCTCCTTTTGGAAATTATATCATTTTTTAATTTTTGGAGCAAACGATTTTAAAGGCTCAAAATTTTTAAAAACTCAAATATGAAACAATTCCATTCACCACGGCGTTGCAAATTGAGCGGCGATATTCTTTTTGCACAAGCAGCTTTTCCTCCGCCGCATTTGACAAAAAGCCAAATTCAATCAGCGCCCCCGGCATTGATGTGCAATTCAAAACATAATAATCCCCTTCTTTTGCCACTGCTTTGGCAAATTCAATATTTTGATAAAGCGACTGCTGAATGCTTTCAGCAAGGATTTTGCCTTCAGCGTTTCCCACGCCATAAAACACCTGCGCCCCACGCGTTGACGAAAGCGGAAAGGAGTTCATGTGCACGCTTAACAAAACATCGCCGCCACTTTGCGATATGATTTGGCTGCGTTTTTCCATTTCGGAACGTTTTTTGTTTGAAGCAAAAGGCGAATAAAGTCCGTTTTCATCCTTCCTTGTCATCACAACCTTAAACCCTAAATCTTCGCAAATGGACTTAAGCTCAAACGCATAATCAAGATTGATTTGACTTTCACTCACGCCCGTTGTTTTTCCACTTGCTCCGCCATCCTTTCCGCCGTGGCCAGCGTCAATAACAATTGTGCGCAGCGGCTTGGGCTGAAAGGTGGGACGAATGGCGGTGAAATAAACAACCACGCTTGTCAAAACGAGCAAAACACACAAAAAAATCAGCAGCCATTTCTTTTTCAAGACAAAAAATGTATGTTTGGAAAACATAAGATATTTTATTTTTCAAAAATTGCACTTATAACAAAATTTGGCACAAACGATTGAACCCCTAAATTTTTGATGATACAATCGCCTAAAATATTTTCAATGGAGAGCAATATGAATATTTTTGATAGGTTGTTTGATTGGGTCAAAAACATAATTGGTGGATTTGGTGGGGAGTTTGTTCAAAAAATAAGTTTAAGCAGTTTGGACTTGGAAAACTGTAATGGCGTAGCAACATCTGATGGATTTACTAACACTTGTGAAATATGTGTCGCTTTAAATAAAACTGTTTTCAAAAGCACTAACAGTCCAACATTCATCCATCCCAATTGCAAATGTATTCAAGTTCCAACAACTTTATCATCGCCTTCGCTTATCTTTGATATGAGAAAAATAACAGATTACCTTTTTATTGACAAAAACAAGTCAAGAATGATAAAATCAATGGGATATTATCCAGAAGACGCACAATATCTTTATGATTATGTATCTTTAAATGTTAAAAAAGAATTTGTAAAGGGCAACTACATATTAAAGAATTTAAATAAAAATGGTCAACACTTTCAAATTAATTATGATATCAATGGTAAGCGAGAGCATGCAAACGAAACTTTTCAATGCTATGCGGGTTGTATTGCATATCCAAACGGAAAAATTAAAATTGCAACAGCATTAGTAAAAATATAGGGAGAGATAAAAATGAAACTATATGATGATGTGAAAGTAATAAATGACAGATATGAAAATATCGGTATAAAAAAAGGAAGCCATGGTGCAATTGTCTTGGCTGAAATTCGAGAACACAGTGTTGAAGTGGAATTTTTTGATCTTCCAAAAGATGTTTTTCCCCTACAATGCATAGACATTGCAGATTTGGAAGTGACGCATGAATCTGCAATAACCGATGAAGACATTTTGGACGAGCTTCCATCTCGTGACAAAAGATGGTGGTGCAAGGTCGAAAATGGTTACATTGTAAATTTACTTGGAGAAAAGAAAAACAAAATTCCATATGATTACAATTCATAAAAGAGCATATCGCTTTGATATGCTCTTTTTGTTGCCAAATCACTAAAATATTCTTTTTTTGAAAAAACGCAAGGTTGCTTGACAAAAAACATCATATTTTTCATAATTATTTTATGAAAACTTTTTTGCTTATGATTTCGCTTATGCTTTCGCCAATCACCATTTCCAACAATCAAACTTTTTGCGTTGTTGGCTCTTCTTGCCCTGTTTTTGCCGAGCCAAGTTACTCGTCTTCACAAATCGCCACGCTTGAATATGGAAACGAACTTGAACTGATTGAAAGTGAAACAACAAATGGATTTTATCACATTCGCTTTTCCTTGGACGACTCGTCTTTGGATGGCTTTGCCCCTGCTGATTTGGTCGGTTTAAAGCAAGAAGGACAGCAAACAATCCTTTCTTACAACGCAACCTTGCAAACAAAAACCGATGTTTTGTCGCCAACTGACGATTCCACAATTTGCACTCTGCCAAAAGGAACAAGGGTGTTTTTGTATGAAGGCTATCACAAGGAAAATGATTTTTTGGCGATCAAGTTTAATTTTGAAGGCAAAGTTATGATCGGCCGCGTCAAAACCGAAGTCGTGCAACCGGACGGCGTGAATCCGGCACTTATTGTTTCGATCATGGCAATTGTTGCCGTTGTGACAATCATCATCATATTGTTTGGAATAAAGCTAAAAAAACGGCACAAAAATTTGAAAACTGAGGCTTAAGGTGTTAAACTCCTTGAAAAAAAGGAGTTTTTTTATGAACAATTTTGAAAGTTTAAATTTGTCGGTTCAAATTTTGGAAAAAGAGGTTTGGCATCTTGCCAGAATTGAAATTGCGGCAATAAAAAAGGATTTAAGCAAAATCAATTTAAAAGCCATTGAAGGGCTTCAAAGCAAAGTTGAAAGTTTTGAAAAACAAATTTCTTCCCTTCAGGAAGGCTTTGCCAGTTTGAACGATTTGACCAGCGCAAATTCAAATCAGCTGAGTTTGCTCTCCGACAGCATATCTGAGCTGCAAACAAACTTGCAATCAATTGAAGCAAGTGTTTTGGCCTATGCTTCGCTTTTGTCAACCACGCAAGAAAGTTTGTTAAATGTTTCGTCTGAAGTTGACAAGATCAGCGAAACAGTTGTTTCGCACAGCGAAAGCCTTTCGTCAATTGAAGGAAACGTTTCGCAGCTTTCTTCCAGCATTGAAAGCACAAAACAAGATTTGTCCAAGCTTTCCGACCTGGTTTCGTCACTGTCACAATCATTTGAGTCGCAGCAAAACACAATTTCTTTGATTAACTCTGACATTGACAATTTGAAAAGCTCGGTTTCAACAAACACCACTGATATTTCCGCCTTAAAGGAAAGTGTCAAAAAATTGGAGCCACTTTCTTCAACTGTGTCCACCCTTTCTTCCACCATTTCAGCTCTTCAAACAAGTGTTGGCCAGCTTGAAAGCGCAATGTCATCGCTGTCTGACACGGTTTTGTCCCACGCTGATTCAATTTCGGATCTTGAAAGCTCCAACAAAACAAACAGCGAAAAAATTGAAAGTTTGTCAACCGACCTTTCGATCACTTCCTCAAGCTTGTCCAACCTTAGCTATCGCGTGTCAAACAACGAAACAGCCGTCAAAAAAATCCCTTCGCTTGAAGAAAGCCTTTCGTCAGTTGCTTCATCCCTAAATTCGGCAGTGTCACGGATTTCGGCGATTGAAAACTCGCTCACCGGCAAAATCATATTTGACAAAAACAGCTCCGATCCACTTGTTAGCTTTAATTTGACAACAGGTTTTATTGCCGGAAAAGCAATTTCGTCAACCTTTTCAAAATACAAACGCCTTAGGTTCCATTTGCGGGCATCTTCTTCGACCAACATTTCGGTGTTTGACATAAATGTTGATCCGGAAAACCTTAAGTTCACAATTCCATTTATTGTTTCAAACAAAAGCTGGGCTTGCATGACTTTTGAGTTTTCGTCAGATTTGATAACTTTGTCGTTTGTAAGCAACGGCTTTTTCCAAGCCGCAGGAAAATCTGGCGCAGCGGCAACATTTTTGTGGATGGACAGCGTTTTGCCTGCCCAGGGTTATGTGGAAAAAATTGAAGGATTTGAATAAAAAAAGCTCTTGACTTACAAGAGCTTTGATCTTGCAAAAGAATTAAATTTGCAAAACTCCATTTGCGATTAAATATGCCAAAAAGATTAAAAATGCAACTGCAAACACGGCTGCAACGGCCAAACTAAAGAATGTCCAAAATGGCGTTGATTTAACTGTCATAAATTGTGAAGATGTGACCATAATCAAACTTCCAAAGCCAAGCATTCCAAGTGCAAACATGTTTCCATCAATATATTTTAAATAATACAAAACCAAAAAAGCCATAAGTGCAACCGAAAGCAAAATTCCGAACACTCTTGCAATCCAAAGCCTGTTTTTTTCTTTCCTTGTTATTTCTAAAGTTTCCATATTTAAATTATACCTTTTCTAACTTTTTGTGTCAAACGAATTGTTATCCTTCCATTATCATTTTGTCGGCAATCAAAGCGATAAGTTCTCCGTTTGTTGGCTTTTCATTGCTATTATATATTTTTAGTCCAAAAAGAGTGTTGATGTTTTCAATCTTTCCCCTGTTCCAAGCAACTTCAATTGCGTGTCGCATTCCCCTTTCAACTTTGCTTGAACTTGTTTCAAATCTTTCAGCAATTGTTGGATAAAGCTGCTTTGTGATCGAGCCAATAATCTCTGGCTTTTCAACTGCAAGTTTGACAGCTTCCCTTAAAAACTGATAGCCTTTTATGTGCGCAGGGATTCCTATTGAAATAAAGATGTTTGAAATTTTTTCATCCAACTGCTTGTTCACTTTGATTGTTGTGCCAACAGAAGGCTGCAAAAGATCAATCATTCTTTCTTCCAAAATTTCGGGCTTGACAGGCTTGACCATAAAATAACTTGCCCCTTCATTTATTGCCTTTGTAACAAACCCGCTGTGAGAAAGATTTGTGACGAAAATGATTTTTGGCATTTCGTCATTCATCTTTTCCTTGAGCTGCTCAAGCACAACAAAGCCATCAATCCCTGTCAGCATAACTTCCATGATCAAAAAATCAGGTTTAAGTAATGGCACATCTTTCAAAACATCCTCTCCGTTTTGACTTAGCCCAACAAGCGAAAATTTTTCACTTTTTCGAATATGTGTCACAATTGGATTGTCGTCAACCTTGTCGGCAACATAAACCCTTATTTTTCCTTTGTTTAAATTGGTTTTCTCCATTTTTTTTACCTCCTTTCTTTTTTATTTGGAAATAACCTTTTTTTCAACGAATTCCGTGAAACATTCCTACCTTATCATTTTAAATCGAAAAATTAAAACAAAAACTCGGGCACAATTGTCCGAGTTTTGTCGTTTTTTGTTTGTTGAAAAATTATTTTTGCAGGCCCATATTTATTTGACAGTTTTCCCCATAAGTCGAGCCTGACCTTGGCCATCTGCATACTTTGTGTAAAGATAATAATTTGTGTCCCTTTCGTCTTCGGCTGTTTCATCATCTTCGGCATAAACACGCTGAGCATAAAAGTAAATGTTTTTCAAGCTGCCATCTTTATAAAAATCATATCCAATTTTTTCGCCATTTATTGTCATGTTTTCAACAACGTTTGTTGCCTGCTGATTTGAAAGGCTGAAATATGAAATGCCATTTGTTGTGGAATAATAAACAAGGTCGCCATAGGTGAAAAGGATGTTTGAATAATCGCCATTTTTCAAAATCACTTGTGCTTCGTCAGCGGAATTTTGCATATACAAAATTTGTTCATTCCCTGACAATGATGATGAAAACACATAGCCTTCATATTTGTCCATTCCGTTGTTTCCAACACTGTAAACATCATCGATTGCTGCGCTGTAAAAAACTTTTCCGCAAGTGTTAAATGTGTGTTTGTCAAACTCGCCAGCGGAGCAAACATATGTTTTTGTCACCGAGTTGTCAATGTTTGTAAGCGTGTAAAAAACATCGTCTTCGCTTCGTCCAACAAAAGTTGCCGTCCATCCAACCGAATTTTCAAGCGATTTTGATTTGCCACTTTCAACTTCATATGCAAAAGCATCATTTCCGCTTGTTTGTGAATTTGTTTTGTTTTGCGTGTAGTAAATTTTTCCGTTCCAGCTTTCGCTTTCTCTTGGAATGGCAACGCTCGTCACGTTTTCAACAACTTTTTTTGTTAACGTGTCAAGATTTTCAATTGTCAAATTTGTGCCATCAAAAACAATCAAGTAGCCATATTTTTGAAACTTTAATGCCCTTACAACAGCTTTTGCGGAATCATAGCTGTTTGTTGTGAAAAGTTCTTTCTCGTCGCTTCCATCAAATCCTGCTCTAAAAAATGAAACATAGGAAAAAACATAAGCGTTTGAACTTGTTTTGTGTTTGTTTGGAGCGGCATAATAAACATGGTCTCCGTAGGCAAATGTATACATGTTGCCAAATCCGGTCACTTCGTTTTTTATGTTTTTAACATCGTTTGGCGAAGTGAAAGTGTCGTTCACAAGTGCTGATTTTTTCACTGAAGAAAGGTGTGTGGAAGAAGCATAATCTTTGTAAGTGCTCATCGTTTGAATTTCATCGCTCTTAAATCCGTTTGCAAAAATAATGTCGTCCCCGACATCACAAACAATTCCACCATTAAATATCACTGGATCATCGCTGCCACCATTTTTGTTTTCACCGCAGCCTGCAAGAGCAAGCGTGCAAACCCCAACTCCAGCAAACAGCGCAGCCATTGTCACATTAAGCCATTTTTTCATGTTATCTCCGCAATTTATATAATTTTACAATAAATATTTGTGTAAGTCAATTATTTCCCCAGAAAAAGTGCGTTAAACATCAATTTCAACAAGTTTGTTTTCAACAATGTCGCAAGAAGTCAAATAATAATCAACTCCATTCATCTCAAATTTTGTGATTGCTTTTTTAAAGCCATGCAAATGTCCAAAAACAACAACGCTTACGCCATATTTTTCAATCAAATTTGTAAGTTCACTTTCCTGCCTATGAAAATTGCAAGGCGGATAATGAAGCATGCAAATTATTTTTTGCCCGTTTGTTTGAAGTTTTTTTGCCGCCTGCAAAGTTAGCTCCAAACGAATAACTTCTCTTTTGAAAATCTTTTCATTTTCTTGCGTCATTTCGCTGTTTGGCTCTGGCACAGTCCATCCCCTTGTTCCGCAAACAATAAAGTCGCCGAAAACAAAAGCGTCATTTTGAATTGCAAAAAAGTTTTGCGGCAAAATTTTTCTCACCGCCGAAATTGACGACCACCAATAATCGTGATTGCCCCTTATCATAATCTTTTTGCCCGGCAAATTTTTTAAAAGATCAAAATCCTTTTTTGTTTCTTCCAGTCGCATTGCCCAAGAAAAATCCCCAGGGAGCAAAACGATGTCATCATTTGAAACTCTTTGCTTCCAGTCGTCAAAAATTTTGTCAACATATCCTTCCCACTGTGGCCCAAAAATATCCATGGGCTTGGGATTGTTCACCGACAAATGCAGGTCACCAATTGCAAAAACTTTCATTGTTGTCCTTTTGCAATTTCGCCGACTTTACGCATATCGCACGCGCCTTGATAATTTTGCTTAAAATATTTCATAACATTTGGAAGTGATTTGTCGTCAAGTTTTGCAATAATAGATTTTATTTCATCATCCGACAACATTTTTGGCAAATAGCTTTCAACAAGCGAAATTTGTTTTGAAATTTGATTTGCCATTTCACTGTTTTGTGCTTTGAGATAATTTTCTTTTTCTTCAGAAAGTTCTTTTAGTGTTTTTTGCAAAATTGCTGCAACATCGCCTTCTTTCAGTTCGCTTCCCGATTGACGGCGATTGATTTCTTCAAGTTTGATTTTTCCAAGAAGCACTCCATACAAAGCTCTTGCAACAGAATCCTTGTTTTTGATTGCTTCGATATTTGCTTGTTTTATTTTTTCTAGAATCATTTTTTCTCCTCTTTTGACACTTAATTATAACAAAAAACAACTTGCTTTTACAAGCAAATGGTCAAAATCTATTGACAAAAGCTTTAAAAAAAATATATAATTAACTCGCATCGTGCAAAAAGGCGGCATAGCTCAGTTGGCTAGAGCGTGCGGTTCATACCCGCAAGGTCGCTGGTTCAAACCCAGCTGCCGCTACCAAAAATCGCTGCACTCAGTTTGTGCGGCGATTTTTATATAAATCATTTTCACAAGTTGTTTAAAGTTCTTGGACAACTTCAACTTTTATTTCGATTGTTGAAACAAGTTTTTGACTTTTCAAAACAATTTTCCCGCCAGATGAAGCTGAAAAACGAATATAGTTCATTTCTCTTGTGATTTCAAAGTCCTGGCTTTCAACTTGCCAATCCACTGTGTTTACCAACTCGCCAGCCAAGGAAGTGACATTAAGGCCAAAGCAAACGTTTTGATTTTCAAGCACTTTCAGCACGCCGTTTTCAAACGCACAATTTTGCTCGCCAAAAACAACAAACGACATGTTTGCCTTAATCAAAAAATCAAACTCAAAAACATTTTCTCCGTTTAAAAGAACTCTCACCGTGCCAGAACCACTTGTTTTTGCCAACATTTTGTTTCCGTCAAATTCAACATATCCGCTGTCGGACTCAAACAGCACCTCCGCATTTCCAGTGTAATAAGCAGGAGTTATTTGATAGTCAATTTCAAATTGGTCAAACGGCATCATTTCAACGTTTGAAACTGTTGAATGAAAAACAGGGTCAATTTTTGCCACGTTTACGCGAACTTGCTGTGTGTCATTGTCACTTTTGAAAATAACATTGGTCACGCCTTCCTTGTTTGCAACAATATTGTTTTTGGAAATTTTCACAACATCGCTTTCAGCTTCAACTGTGCAGTCGCGAAAAAGATTGAATGCGATGGTGTTGTCAAAGCCATCATTTCTTGCTTGTTCAAGCTCTTTGTCAAGCAAAAACAAATTTATTTCGCTTGGCAAATCGGTGATCTGTCCGTTTTCTGCCCTTGTGACAACAATTTTGATCACAACGCTTGCTTTGCTTTCAGAAGTGGAAGCAGAAATCTTCGCCTGAGTTGTGCCTTCCTTTAAGCCATAAAGAATTTCGCCTTCCACTTTTGCGACAGTTTTGTCAGAAATTTCAATTGTGACCACAGCGTCATTTTCAGAGCATTGATATTCAATCCGTTTGCTTGAGCCAGCCGAAAGTGTTATGTCATTTGCAAAAAGAGAAATTTGTTTTTCTTCCGGACGAAAGGCAAAATAAAGCCCAACAATTGCGCCCACAACAACAATCACGCCAATCACAAGCGAAAGAATGTTTTTAACACTTAACTTTTTCATGCAATCATTTTAATATTTTTGTGGCGAAAATCAAAACATTTTGATTTGTTTGGTCGAAAAAGGTCTATTTTTAACATGAAAGGATTGCAAGCTTGTTGCAAAATTTTGCCAGATGTGTTAATATTTAAATCAAGGAGAAAAATATGGAAAACGTTATCAAAAACATGAACATCAAACCAATGCTTGATCGGGCGGAATATGAAAGAGTTGAGCCACCAAAAAACGGTGAGTCTGTCAACATTCAAATCACAGACGAAGTCACTGTCAAACTTATGTCTGACGAAATTGCAAGAGTAACAGTTGCAAGAAGCGCTGTTTCAAATCCTGAAAGGCTTTTCAAACTTTATGTTGAAATGAGCGCCGATGTGCTTGTGGATAAAAAATATTATGACGAACTTGCAAACCCATCGGATTATTTCAAAAAAACACCAATATGCCGAGCTTTGGTCGCTCAAATTGCACTGTTGATTGCAAACATGACGTCCAACTCGCCAATTGGCCCAATGATCACTGCCCCAATCGTTCAAGCATAATCAAAAAAAAAACGGCAAAAGCAAAATCTTTTGCTGTTTTTTTATTTTTTTTGTTTTTGCTTTTCCAATCAAGTTTTATCTGTTTGCCATCAACGTTTTGGAAAATTTTATATTGCAAAGTGTTAAAAAAGCGGCTTAAGTGCCGCAGTTTTTAAACAAGTCCATCAATATCGTCATCGGTTGGAGTTAACTCCTGCTCTAAAGCAGGTTCTTCAATCATTGGTTTTGGTTTTTGCACAGCAACTTTTTCTTCAAGTCCAACAAAAGTTGTGTATTCACCAATCCACCTAAGTTTCACAGAGTCGCAACGGCCGTTTCTGTTTTTTGCAATGATCAGCTCAACAATCCCCGGTTCGTCTTCCGAAGGGTTGTCGTTATATCTTTCAGGATTGTGCAAAAACATAACAATGTCGGCATCTTGTTCAATTGTTCCTGATTCGCGAAGGTCGGAAAGTTGTGGCTTGTGGCCATCACGTTTTTCGATTTCACGCGAAAGCTGGCTAAGCACCAAAATTGGAACGCCAAGCTCTTTTGCCGCAGATTTAAGTTTTTTGGAAATTGCCGAAACTTCAGCCTGTCGGTTTTTCTCCTTGTCAGAAGGATCGTCATCCATAAATTGCAAATAGTCCACCATAACAAAATCAAGCTTTCCTTCCTTTGCCTTTAAACGGCGGCATTTTGAAAGCAGTGTTGATGGCGTTACTTGTGATGGATCAACAAAAATTTTGGCATTTTCAAGCTGCTTTGCCGCAATCATAATCCTGTTCCATTCTTCTGTGCTCATTTTTCCAGTCAAGGCTTTTTGCATTGGCACTTTTGCAAGCGAACATAACGCCCTTTGGGTGAGTTGTTCTTTGCTCATTTCAAGTGAAAACACCGCGCAGCTCTTTCCTGCTTTCAAAGCGATGTTTGTCACAAGATTCATTGCAAAGCTGGTTTTTCCAACGCTAGGTCTTGCTCCAAGAATGAGCAAATCTGACTTTTGAAATCCGTTTGTGATTGCATCAAGGTCGCGATAGCCTGATGGAATACCTCGAAGAGCATCTGGATTTTTGTCAAGCTTGTCAAACATGTCAATAACTGTTTTGATCATGCCGTTTGGAGCTCCCATAAGCTCGAGTTGTGAAATTTCTTCCTTTTCTGAAATGTTGAAAACTTGTGCTTCGGCATAGTTTAAAACATCGTCCTTGTCTTCTTCCGAATAAGCTCGTTCAATAATGTTTTGGCCTGATTTTATCAGCATTCTGCGAACAGAGTTGGATTTTACAATGTCAACATGATATTTAAAGTTTGCCGCCGATGGAATTGCGTCTGACAAAACATTTATGTAATCAATTCCGCCAACCGCTTCAACAATGCCTTCCCTTTCAAGCTCTTCAGTCAAAGTGACAAAGTCAATAGGTGTGTTTTTTTGAAAAATTTTCTGCATGGCAGAAAAAATGCTTTTGTGCGCATCGCTATAAAAGTCGTCAGGTTTGAGCATTGACATAATTTCCGCTTGGCACATTGAATCAATGATCAAACTTGCAAGCACAGCTTGTTCTGCTTCAATGTTATGCGGCATCATTTTGTAGTTTGGCATATTCACTCCTATTCAGAAAACGGATCATCTTTTTGATCTTGTTTTTCTTGTTTCTTTTTATCTAGTCTAGCACAAATCCAAAGAAAGGGCAAATAGAAAACGCCGGCAAGCACAATGATGACAATCATGTTGAGCCACTGCGGAATGTTTGTGTAAACAATCAAAAGTGTGGCAACGACCAATGCAACAACGGCATAAACGCCAATAAACCACATTGTTCTTTTGAATTGTTTTTTCATTTGCCTTTTTCCAGAATCCATTTTTTCTCCTAAATTTCTCCTCGCAACATTTTGCCTTTTTCTCTTAAACGCATTGTGTGGTCAAGGATTGTTTTTCTTATTCTAACATTTTTTGGAGTTATTTCCAACAATTCGTCATCACCAATAAATTCAATTGCCTCTTCCAAGCTTAAAATTTTTGGTGGAGTCAAACGCAAAGCTTCGTCAGCACCTGATGAACGCATGTTGGACAAATGTTTTTTCTTGCAAACATTAACAACAATGTCGCCGCCCTTTGGATTTTCACCAACCACCATTCCGGCATACACTTTTGTTCCTGCTCCAATAAACAAATCACCCCTTTCCTGAGCGTTGTAAAGACCATAAACAATTGCTTCGCCGTCTTCATGAGCAACAAGCGAGCCAACATCCCTGCGTTGAATTTCGCCCTTGTAAGGCTGATATGAATCAAATATTGAATTTATCACGCCTTCGCCGCGCGTGTCAGTCAAAAGCTCACTCTTAAAGCCAAACAGTCCTCTGGAAGGAATCATGAATTCCATTTTCATTCTGTTGCCATGTGGAATCATTCCAACAAGTTCGCCTTTTCTTACGCCCATTTTGTTCATAACCACGCCAACAGCATCTTCCGGCACATCCAAATACAGCCTGTCGATTGGCTCACACTTGACTCCATCTATTTCCTTGATCAAAACCTTTGGCATTGAAACCTGAAATTCATAGCCGTCTCTTCGCATGTTTTCAATCAATATTGACAAGTGCATTTCGCCACGGCCGCGCACAATAAAAGTGTCGGCAGTTGGGCCATCCGAAACTTTGAGCGAAAGGTCTTTGACCGCTTCTTTATACAGCCTGTCGCGCAGATGTCTGCTTGTGACAAACTTGCCTTCAGTTCCTGCAAGAGGCGAATTGTTGACCATAAACGTCATTTCAATGCTTGGCTCAGCAATTTTTACAAATTCGATTGGGGTGGCATCTTCTTCCCCACAAATCGTGTCGCCAATTTTCACTTCTTCAAGACCTGCAACGCAAACAATTTCGCCAACTGGGCCTTGTTTGACCTGAACGCGTTTAAGACCTTCAAACACAAACAGCGAAACAATTTTTGCTTTGCGTTGTTTTTCAGGTTCATAAAAATTGCAAACAACAATGTTTTGCCCTTCCTTCACGCTTCCCCTTGTGATTTTTCCAACTGCAAGCCTTCCAACATAATCATTGTGCTCTGCCGATGAAATAAGCAGTTGCAAAGGTCCAGTTTCATCCCCTTTTGGAGCTGGAACACTTTTTATGATTGTTTCAAACAGTGGCTCGAGATTTGTTCCCACGCTGTTTGCATCAAGACTTGCTGTGCCCAATTTTGCCGAGCAAAAAACAAAAGGCGAATTAAGCTGATCCTCGTTTGCGTCAAGTTCCAAAAACAGCTCCAAAACTTCGTCAATAACTTCTTTAACTCTTGCGTCAGGCTTGTCTATTTTGTTCACGACCACAACAACCTTAAGATTTAAATCGAGTGCTTTTTGCAAAACAAAACGCGTTTGAGGCATTGGTCCTTCAAAGGCATCGACCAAAAGCAAAACGCCGTCCACCATTTTGAGAACGCGTTCAACTTCGCCGCCGAAATCTGCGTGGCCCGGAGTGTCGATAATATTTATTTTCACGCCGTTATAAACGCACGATGTGTTCTTTGCAAGAATTGTGATTCCTCTTTCTTTTTCAAGTGCGTTGCTGTCCATAACTCTGTCTTCAACAACTTGATTTTCACGAAAAACATGGCCTTGCTTAAGCATTTCGTTGACAAGCGAGGTCTTGCCATGGTCGACATGGGCTATGATTGCAACATTTCTGATTTTTTCATTTGTCATTTTTTTCGCTTCCTTTAATGACCTAGTATATCACAAAATTCCATTTTTTCAATAAAAAAGAAGGACTTTGCCTTCTTTTTATTGACTTTTTTTTGATTTTTTCTTCCTTTCAACAAGCCATATCCCTAGGCTCGACAACGCAACAACTGCCATTGAAATGTCAAAAACAAGCAAATACCACCATTGCCTTTCGGCGTTTATTGTTGTAAGCTTAACTTTTTTGTTTTGATTTAGCTGGCTTTGATCGCACTGCCAAACATGATGATATTTTCCGTTTATGTTTGCAACTTTGTCGGCGTTTGAATGAACTCGCTTATACAAGGTCACATAGTCATAACAAAAAGTTGTTGGCGGACAAGTGTAACATTTTTCTTGATCAAAAACTTGCTGCTGACAAAAAGAAAGAATGTTTTGATATATGTTTCCAATCTTTTGTCCTTCAAGCTCCTGTGAAAATGGAAAAACTCCGGTGGAAGAGTTAATATCCAAAAACGGCTGTCCGCTGTGAGAGTTGCCGTCAGAATTTTCTTCACTTTTTGGATGGTAGTAATTCCAAGCATTCACGCTGTTAAATCTGAAAGCAAAGCAAATTTTGTCAAGCGAAGAATTGTATTGCACCCTTTCCACCTTGACATTGTCGCCGCCCAAAACATAATCATTGTTTGGCTTTAAGGCATAAATTGCATAATAGCTTAAAAACATGCCTTGCCAAACTTTTTTTGAAATGTTTTCGTTAAGCAAAGAAAGATATTCGTCAATTTCTTCATCTGTTGCTCCGATCTTTTTAAAGTGATTCACGTTTGCTGGGAATGAAAAATTTTGACTTATATAATTGCTTCCAACGTCAACTTGCATTTCAATTGCATTTGAAGTGTTTATGGAAGTGTTTTGTGTGCAACCAGCAAACATGAATCCACCTAAGCAAAGACCAATACACAACAGGGGCACAATAATTTTTTTCATATTTTTAAGTTTATTCACACGCCAACCCTTTTATCTAACTTTTTTTGCGTATCAAAGCTCCCGACAAATTGAACACGATTTCATATCTGCCATTTGGGCTTGTCAATGTTAATTCGCTGCTTGGAGCTGTTTGGCATCTCCAATTGCTTGGAGCATAACCTTCATACGAGTAGTTTGCGGCCGTTGCTCTTGCCTTTGAAATTGAAGATGCAATCAGGTTAACATATTTTGTTGATGAAGTTTTGTTTGTAAGCTCAACATTTCCAAGTGCAACAAGCGAGCCAAAAGTTGAAGCACTGTTCATATAAAACGCAATTCCGCCGGCATGCTGAGCAACAATTGTGCCAGTGTTTACACAAGCATTTATCTTTGTGCTCATAAAGCAATAGCCAATTCCGGCAGCCATGCTAACAGCGTTTGTTCCTTCGTTTGCCGCCGAAATTTTGCCTTGATTAAGCGATGCTTCAATGTTTGCGGTTGTTCCGCTTTGCCCAATCATGATTCCGCACACGCAAACAGC
>CANQRE010000013.1 GCA_947626175.1 uncultured Clostridia bacterium | reverse complement strand
CGGCAGAAATTGAAGTTGTTCCAGCCGGAAAAGCAAGGGATTATGGCCTTGATGGCAGCATGATCATGGGATATGGGCACGATGACAGATCTTGCGCATATTGCTGTGCAAAAGCAATTGTTGATGCAAAAAACATTGACAGAACGGCTTGTGTTATTTTGGTTGACAAAGAAGAAACAGGCTCAATGGGCGCAACTGGCATGAAGAGCAAATTCTTTGAAAACATGGTTGCCGAAGTTATGAGCCTTGCAGGACAATACAATGAGCTTTCGCTTAAGAGAGCGCTCAATCGCAGCAAGGTGATTTCCTGCGATGTGACTGCTGCATTTGATCCAAACTGGCCAGACGCATCCAACAAAAACACTGAAGCTTTCTTAAACGGCGGCGTTGCGTTTGCAAAATACACAGGCTCTCGAGGTAAAAGCGGCTCAAACGATGCCAATCCGGAATTTATTGCTTCGCTTAGGGACATTTTGGACAAAAATAAAATAACCCATCAATTCACAGAGATGGGCAAAGTTGACCGCGGTGGCGGAGGCACAATTGCATATATCCTTGCGGGATATGGAATGGAAGTCATCGATGCCGGCGTGCCAGTGCTTTCAATGCACGCGCCGTGGGAAACGATTTCCAAACTTGATTTGTTTGAAAATTATCGTTTTTACAAAGCTTTTTTGGAAAATGCTTAATGTGACTTGAATTCTTTTCCGTTAATGAGATAATCAATTGAAACATTGAAAAAATTGCTCATCAGTTTCAATGTTTCAAAATTTGGCTCTCTTTTGCCATTTTCGTAATATGACAAGGCCTCACGCGAAATGTTGAGTTTGTGCGCAACAAACTGCTGGTTGAGGCCTTTCTTTTTTCTGATTTCTCTTAATCCTATCATAATTTGTCGAACCCTGTCCTTTCCTTGACAATATATTAACATTTTGTTAACATATTATTCGTAACAGTTTGTTGCAAACTGGGTCGAAAAGGGGTAAAAATGAACGAAATTGAGCGAGAATTGGCATTTTTAGACAAAAACTGTCTAGGTTACAAGTTTTTAAAAAAGACAATTGAAGTTGCAATGGAAAAAGACAAACTGAACCTATGCTGTGACGTTTTTCCTTTTGTTGCAAAAAAGTTTGGAACAAACAAATTGTGCGTTGAGCGAAATATTCGCTATCTTCTCAAAAAAGCAAACTGCCCACTTTCAAGCAAAAGATTTGTTTTGAGTGTTGTCGAAAAACTTGCAAATTGATTTTACAAAAAGTTTGAAAAGGTGTATCATTTTACATGAAACATATATAATATCAAAAGGAGATGTTTGGTTATGCCTTGGTGGGGAATTTTGTTGATTGTTTTGGGTGCTTTGCTTTTGATTGGCATTTGCGTTGCGGCATGGTGGGTTAGCACGTTTAACAAACTTGTTGCAATGAAAAATGACGTTGACGAAGCGTTTTCAACGATGGATGTTTACATGAAAAAGAGATATGACATCATTCCAAACTTGGTTGAAACGGTCAAAGGATATGCCAAGCATGAAAAGCAAGCACTTGAAGATGTTATGAAAGCGCGTTATTCATCAATGACTGCAAACACGCCGGAAGAAAAAGCTAAAAATGAAAATTGGCTTTCGGGAACGCTTAAAACCTTGTTTTCAATCTCAGAAAATTATCCTGATCTAAAGGCAAATCAAAGTTTTCAAAACCTTATGGAATCGCTCAAAAACATTGAAACAGAAATTGCAAACGCAAGAAAGTATTACAATGCTGTGGTGAAAAATTTTAACACAAAAATTGAAATGTTCCCATCCAGTTTTGTTGCAAGAAAACATAAGTTTGAAAAAAGGGTTTTGTTTGAAATTGATGATGCCAGTGAACGACAGGCCCCAAAAGTTGAGTTTTAAAAAATTGCATCGCCCAAAACAAGCGATGCTTTTTTTAGCTATTGAAACATAAATTAAATGCAAAAAGAACAACATAAAACAAAGCAAAAAACAGTGCAAACGGGTTGACAAAATCAAAAAATATAGATATAATTGACAATGTCTATGTGGAGGATTGGCTGAGCGGTTTAAAGCGGCGGTCTTGAAAACCGTTGACGTTAACAGCGTCCGCAGGTTCGAATCCTGTGTCCTCCGCCAAAAAAACTGATAAGAACAACTTATCAGTTTTTTTTGTTATAAGTTTTTATGGAAAACCACTTTTCCCGCCATTATTAAAAAAACGAACCGTTTGGAAAAATCAAGGGTTCGTTTTTTTGTTGCGCGTAATTTATTTGTTTGCGTTTAAAAAAGCTTTAAATCCTTCAATTTGATATGGTAGCAGCAAATGTTTTAGGACTTTGTTTTTATCCACCCAAACTGGCTTGTGTCCCTTTTCAGTTGGGGGAACAAAATTTTCGTCAAGGCTTACAACAAAAACGTTGCTTAAAGACCTGAGTGGATAGTGCCCCGCAGCAAGCCAATAACAATCCACGGTGCAAAGAGGCTTTGCTGCTTTAATTGTTGCGCCTGCTTCTTCCATAAATTCTCGATTCAAAGTTTCAATTTTGCTTTCATTTTTTTCGATTCCGCCGCCCACGAGCGAGAGTTCGTGATTCTTTTTCACTAGCAAAATTTTGTTGTCCCGTTCGCAAATGCCAAAGCAGGTTTCCCGAAAATCATATTTTGTGTTCGGTAATTTTTCACCAATGTGAATTGTTTTCAAAGTTGTCACCGCCTTTTACATTAGCAGATTATCAAAACAGCAGCCGTTTTGTCAATGATTTTTGTTGGTTGTGTTCTTTCGCTAAAAGGGGGGTTGAAAGCGATTTTTGTTTTGATTTAAATTAAATGTGTGTTAAAATAAATTTATAAGGAGTGAAAATGAAAGTAATAAAAAGTGGAGAAAGGGAGACTTGGTCCACAAAAACAGCCAAAGGGTTTGAATATCCTTTTGCAGTAAAGAACATTGATTGCGCGGTTGTTGAAATAACAGGCAGACATCCGCTTGAAGGATGGTATAGAAACACAAAAGTTGATGAAATGATATTTTGCAAAAAAGGAGTCGGCAGAATTGTTTTCAAGGATGGCTCGTTTGATTTAAAAGAGAACGACGCTGTTTTCATTGAAAAAAACAAATGGTATTATTGGAATTCAAGAACGAAAGGCTGCTTTGTTGCCATGTGCAATCCAGCATGGTCTTCGCAGCAAGGACAAAATAAAAATAAAATTGAATTAGTTTATAAAAAAGTGACCGAAAAGGATAAAGATCAGCTTTTTGCGTTGATTGACACAGTTTTAGCTGGTTTGGAGAATCCGCAATATTTTATCCCTTACGAGCAGTGGGAATATGATAGTATGTTTGATGAAAAAAATTATGCTCCACTTTATGGAGCTTATGATGGCAACAAACTTGTTGGAATGGCACAATTATATGTGTCACAAAAAATGTTGGCGGATTTTAAAAAAGATTTTGGCTTGCCTGCAAAAACAAAAGTTGCTGAACTTGGCGGAAATCTTGTTTTGCCTGAATATCGAGGCCTGGGAATCACAACAAAACTGCAAAAAATTGAACTTAATCTTGCAAAAAAACTAGGCTTTGATTATCTGATTTCAATGGCTCATCCCGAAAATGTTGGAAGCTGCAAAACCCTTGAACGTGTTGGTTTAAAATTTGTTAATGAGCAAAAAGTTGCTAATGGATTTTTAAGAAATTTGTACATGTTAAAATTAAAATAATTGCCAATATCGCTATTAAAAATTTAAATAGTTCATGCCTTGGGAAAAGGTGTGGACTTTTTTTAATTTATTGTTTTGGAATTTGATTTGAAGATGATATACTTTTATTAAAGGAGTCAGTATGAAACATTTGGCGATTGTTAGGCAGCCTTTTTTCGATTTGATTATGAATGGAACAAAAACAATTGAAAGTCGGTGGAGCTTAAATAGGTGCGCTCCGTATCAAAAAATTTGCATTGGCGACACAATTTTTTTTAAGTTGCCCGGCAAATTAATAACAGCGACTGCGCAAGTTAAAGATGTAAAATTTTTTGATTTAACTCCTCAAATTGCTGACGATATCAAAAACATATACGGCAAAGAGATATGTGTCGACAAGTTTCAAAATTGGGAATTATACCGCAATAAAAAATTTTTGACTTTAATCTGGCTTGAAAATGTAAAAAATATTAAGCCGCTTTCTTTTGATAAAAAAGGACGAGCAGGCTGGGTTGTTTTAAGGTAAATATTCAAACAAGCATATTTGATGGAGATTTGAAATGAAAACGGGTTATTTTGGAAAAGTTAGGAGTTATCCAAAGGACAAAGGATATCGATTTGTTTCAATCGCGCGATTTGCAAAATTTTGGGACGGAGATAGATATCAAAAACTCGCGCCACCGGCGGAGATTATCAAAATCAAAGACGAAAAGTTGTATGAAAAAATTTATTATGAAAAAGTGCTCTCAAAGTTGAATCCGCAACAAGTGTATAACGAGCTTGGTGACAATGCTGTTCTTTTGTGTTATGAAAAATATGCCGACATTGAAAACGGCTCAACATTTTGTCATCGCAGAATAGTGGCAAAGTGGCTAGAAAATAATTTGGGCATTAAGGTGGACGAATTATAACTGTTTAGGATCAAAATTACTTTGATGTAACTTAGCCCCGCGAAATTGTGTTAGGATTGGATAGCGGTCTTGTTCTGCCAAAAAACAGTTCACATCCTAAACTAAAAAAATGGGTGTGAACTTTTTTTATATGATTGTTTTGGAATTTGATTTGAATGGTGATATAATAACTTTATGGACAAAAAATTAACAATTTTGGTTGATGTTGACGACACTTTGATTAGCAATCATTTCGTTCCTGTTGTGAACGATTTTTTGCACACACATTTCACAGAAGACGATTTTAACGATGTTTGGATTGACAGGGTTGTTTTTCCAAACGATGCTGAGCGTGACAAGTTTTTGGATTATTATATTTCAGTTGATTCATACAAAAAAGTTAAGCCAAAGCCCAATGCGGTCAGAGTTTTGAAGGGACTTTCCAAAAAACACAATGTTTTTCTTTTGACAAACGGATGTCATCCTGTCAGAACTTTGGAAATGGGCAGGCAATACACCGACAAATGGGAATATTTGTTGAAAAACTTTTCGTTTATATCTCCTGAAAACATTATTTTTGCTGTTAAAAAAGATATGTTTGTTGCCGACATGATCATTGAAGATCGTGTTGACAACATGACGGGGCCTTACAAGCACAAGTTGCTGTTAACTTGCTTTCACAACAAAAACATTGCTGATGAAACACTGAAAAAACTTGGAATAACAAGAGTTGACAACTGGCAGGAGATTAAAAAATACGTTGAAAACCTTTTTTGATTTTGCAAAACTAAAAAAACGGACCATGAAAGGTTCGTTTTTTTAATCTTGTTGTTGATTTAAGTAATCTTTTAGCTCAATATATCCTTTTTCTGACCAAAAGTTGGCTCTGGTGTTATCGTCAAAATTTGCCATAGATTTTGTTTGACCTGCAGGAATAAAAATTTTGTCCCAGCCCCAGCCAAACTTGCCACTTTGTTTTGTGTCCAACGTTCCAAGAGTTTTGCAAACAAACACTTTTGTTTCTTTTCCCGGCTCGGCATAAGCCAAACATTCCAAAAAGTAAGCTTCTCTGTTTTTAACGTTTTCCATGAGTTTCAAAATGCCAGCAGCGCCCAAAGTGTCTTCAACATAATGGGTGTAAGCTGCGGGAAAACCGTTTAACGCAGGAATAACAAGCCCCATGTCGTTTTTTAAGACCGCCGAGTTTAGCGCCTTGCAAGCATATTCAGCTGAAAAGCGTGTAACTTCTTCAATCGAATCCGCCTGAATTTCTGGGCAATCAATTTTTTTGCCAATCACATTGATTCCAAACGGCTGCAAAAACTTTTTTGCAGTGAACAGTTTGTATTTGTTGCCTGTGACATAAATCAAATCTTTCATAACAACTCCTTTTTGAGATAGCGGGCTTAAGCATTAACATTTTTGCTGAACATTTTTTTGCCATAATAAAACGAACGAAGCTTGTCCAAACACAGATCGGTTTGCTTGAACTTGAAGCCATAGGTGTTTAGCTCATCAATCAACAATTCGCGTTGTTTGTCAGGGGCAAAATTGTCATAATCGGTGTTGTTGTAATAAACCAACAGCCCAAGGTCCAAAATGTCTTGCAGTTGAATGTATGTTTTCATGCCATCTTTGTGATAGTGAAAATCAAACTTGATTGTGTCAAAAACTTTTGTGTAGCCTTGGCTGACAAGCTGCTTTTCTTGGCGAAGCATTTTTTTATTGTCGCCAAGCGGCTTTGTGTTTATTCCGCCGCCAGACATGCGAAGCCTTGTGCATTTGTCTTTTATTTGTTTTTCGGTCAAACCGTCAAAATTGGTGTTTTTTGCATAATACACATCATGTGTTATGCAGGCAAACACAAGCCTTAAGCCATGTTTTTGCAACATGTCGTGATAAAAAATCAGCTGCTTTTTAAGCGGAAACCCCACTTCAACAATTTCTTTTTCCATATTTTGATTATATCATAAAAACTTTTGTTGGCAAAACGTTTGTTTTTGGCTCGTTTGGGGATTTCGAAATTTTTGTTTTAAAATGAACATTTTGCTGTTTGCCTTGAAAGATGATATAATAAAGTTAAATAAAAAATTTAAAAGCACTGACACCCATGAAGTGCATTGGATTCCGTTTGACAAAGTGGAAGAAATATTGTCCTATCCCAGCTTGAAGCAAACGTGGAAAAATGTGAAAAGCCAAATTAAAAAAATTTTGCAAGAAAAATAATTGTTATAAAAAAGCTTGAAGCGTGGCCAAGCCGTTTTCAAAAAGTTGGAGTTTAAGCTAATTTATGCTAAAATGTTTGTTGTGAGGAATTTATGGCCAAAGGCGTTATTATTTCTGGATTTGCTGGAGTCGGGAAAACGATGCTTGCAAAAAAATATAAAAATGTGATTGATTTGGAGTCGGGTCCTTACAAATATGTTTATGATGGCATTTCAGAAGAGCAATATGAAGCGTTAAAGGGGAGCAAAAATCGCATTCCAAACAAAAATTATCCACACAATTATGTGGAAGCAATAAAAAATGCTTGCAAAAAATATGACATTGTGTGTGTTAGATATAACGGTGACGAAAGGGTTGATTTTTATGATACTTATGGCCTAAAATACATTGTTTGCTGCCCAACAAAGCAGGCATATAGGGGATATATCAAAAAATTTAAGCAGCGGGGGAACACCAAAGAGTGGATTGAAAAAAAACAAAAAATATTTTCAGGTTGCTTTGGAAAGGTGCAAAAATTTTAAGGGCGAAATAATTTTTTTGGGCAAGGACGAAACCTTGGAATCCGCCTTGCTCGAGAGGGGTTACAAACTTGTTCCCAAAGAAAACAAAATGTAATTGTTTCAACTTTGCATAAAAATTTGCAAGAAAAAAGCCTAAACAATAATGTTTGGGCTTTTTGTTTTTCCAAGCATTTCAACTGTTGCTTGGTCGATTTCATCTTGTTGAGCCTGAAGCTCCTTGTCCAAGAAAAATTGAGTAAGGCTTGTCACATCTCTGTCAAGGATGCCGGCTTTTAACGCTGACAGATATTGCTCGTTTTCTTCTTTTGTTTTGCAAATGGTGATTGGGCTGAAGCCGTCAAGTTTTAACAGGGCGTTGGTCACAATAAATGCCATGCGTTTGTTTGCACACATAAAAGGTTGAATTCGCACAAATTGTGCGTGAAGCTTTGCAATGTTGACAATATCATTTTCAAAATTTCCAGTCATAAAACTGTATTGCATAAACGCAGCGGCAATTTCTGAGTTTACTTTCGCTCCAGGGGTGGCGTCAAAATATGGCGTTTGCACAAAAGGACTGGAAGCATTTCGAAAACGACCTTTTTGCGAAACTGCAATGTCCTCGTTTGTTCTAACCAGCGTTGCATGCACAAACGGAAGCTCATCGGGATAAATAAAGCCGTCCTTTTCAATCATGCCAAAAAGTTGATTTTGCGCGGCAACATAATCGCCAACAATGCCAAGATATTCTTTTGATTCAGCTGCGGCATAAGGCGGCATTTGCTTTCGTAATGCCCAGTTGTCAAGTGAAACTGAGTTTGCTCCACTGATCAGCAAGTTGCGCTCTTCAACATTTGGATTTTTGATTGCATCAAGCAGCTGTTTGTTTGCTTTGATTTCCTCTATTTTTGCTTGTAAATCAGAAGTGTTTGCAACAAATTCGGTTTCTTTTTCAGAAGTTAGCCATTCCATATTTTTCTCCCTAAGATTATTATAAATCAAAACTTTTGATTTTGCAAGACAATATTTAAAAGCAACAAAAAAAGCACGAAACCTTAAGTTCGCGCTTTTTTGATAGATGTTTTATTCGCCCTTGTCTGTTTTTTCATTGGACTTTTTTGTTTTTTTCGTGATGCTTAGCTCAGGCTTTTTCTTTTCAAGAAAATTGTGAAGAAGTGCTGCCAAAGCCGCGCCAACAAGCGGTCCAACAATGAAGATCCAAACTTGAGAGATTGCTGCTGTTCCGGTGAAGAGTGCAAACAATGCAGGAAGAAGGCTTCTTGCAGGGTTTACTGATGTGCCTGTGAAGAAAAGGCCAAGCAAGTGAACAAGTGTAAGCGTGAGTCCAATAACGATTCCGTTTACAGCCTTGTTGTGCTCTTTTGATGTTACGCCGCAAATGGCATACACAAAAACAAAGGTAAGCACAATTTCACTGACAAGTGCAACCACAAGCTGAGCACCATCAGAACCAGCATATGGAGCAAGTGTGTCTTGAACAACATTTGCGCCAAAGCCGCAGTCTTTTCCAAAAACCATCAAAAGGAACAAGCAACCAATTCCCGCGCCAACGAGTTGGCTTGCAACATAAACCAAAAATTCTTTGAAAGTAATTTGTTTTTTGATAAGCATTGCAAGTGAAACCGCTGGGTTAACATGGCAGCCAGAAACATTTCCAATTGAGTAGGCCATGGCAACAATTGCAAGACCAAATGCAAGTGATGTTGCAACGGTGTTCACGCCTGTTGCAATTGCAACGCCGCAGCCAAAAATAACAAGAACTGCTGTGCCGATAACTTCAGCAATCGACTTTTTTAATAGCTCTTTCATCTTTCCCTCCTTTAACCTAATTATATTATTTTGTTTTGCATTTACAAAACAAATTTGCAAAAAATCGCGAAATTTTGCTTAAACGGAAAAAATTGTGGAGTTTTATACACAAAAAAACAAGCCCGTTTGGACTTGTTTTTTGCACGATGATTTTTATGCCTAACACAAAAATCAAAAATCCCGATGCTGATTACAAGGGGATTTCATTGAAAAAAACTTATTTTTTCTTTTTTGCTGCGGCAGCTTTTGTTGCTGTTTTAGCAGCTGGCTTTGCAGCTGGTTTTGCAGCAGTTTTTGTTGCTGGTTTTACAGCTGTTTTGGTTGCAGGTTTTGCTGCAACTTTTTTTGTTGTTGCTGCCTTTGTTGTTGTTTTTGTTGCCATAATTTTTCCCTCCTTTTTTTGTAATGATTTTCCATTACGCTTTTAGTATAGGTTTCTCTATTTTTTATGTCAAGCAAATCATATCACTAAACGCCTTAATTTTTGGTTTGTTTTCAAAAAAAAATACAAAATTTAAGACAATATAAAAAATTTTGCCATGAAAAACATTTTAAAACAAGTTTTTTCAATTTGGAATGCAAAAACATACAATGATAGCGAGGAGGGCAATATGTCAATAAAAGATATAACCGATCTCATCCCGCTTATTATTTCTCTCCTCGTTTCGCTTGTGGGCCTTGTGTCGGCAATCATAAAAGTTGTGAAAAACAAAAAATGGAACGAAGTCAAGGCCGCACTCTGTGATTTTATCGTCAAGGCAGAAGAAATGGCAGACGCAACAGGCGAAGAAAAGAAAAACGCAGTGCTTTCTTGGGCAAAGGACTTTTGCAATTCTCAAGGATATAAGTTTGACGAAGCACAAGTTTCTTCAGCAATAGAAAAGCTTATTGAGTTTTCAAAAAAAGTGAACACAGGAGAGAAAAACGGTTCAAATGGATGAAAAAAAGTGCGGCCAAATTTTGACCGCGCTTTTGTTTGATGAAACGTTTTTTAAACATAAAACATATAGAAAAAGTTGGGGGGGGAAAAATTATGAGATTTGGAATTTGCGGATATGGAAACTTGGGAAAGGCGATGGAAAAAATTGTTTTGTCGTCAAAAGGGGACACCTTGGTTGCAATTTTTTCACGAAGAAAAGGGCTTGAAAGTGAATTTGGAAGCAAAATTATTGAATATGAAAAAGCGGGGCAGTTTCAAAACGAAATAGATGTCATGCTCATGTGTGGTGGCTCTCAAGAAGATTTGTTGTGGCAAAGCCCTGAAATGCTCAAATATTTTGACATTATTGACACATTTGACACACATGCAAAAATAAGGGAGCATTCAGAAAAGCTTCAAGAGATGTGCGAAAAATATCATCACAAAGCAATTTATTCTTGCGGATGGGATCCGGGTGTTTTTTCGCTTATGCGGGTTTTGCTGGCAAATATTTTTAACTCAAAGCCACAAACTTTTTGGGGCGAAGGTGTCAGTCAAGGGCACAGCGAAGCGCTCAGGAACATAAAAGGGGTCAAGGATGCAATTCAGTTCACTGTTCCAAATCAAGATGTTTTGGAAAAGGTGAAAAATGACCCGACTTTTGTGCCAGATGAAAACAAAAAGCACACAAGGGTGTGCCATGTTTGTTTGGACGGAACAAGGAGCAAAGAAGAAATTGAAAATGAAATAATTAACACCGAAAATTATTTCAAAGGTCAAAACGACGTGGAAATTTATTTTGATTCGGAAGAAAAAATAAGTCTTCTTAAGAAAAATATGTTCCACAAAGGATATGTTTTTGGCGGCGACACAAATTCACAAATGCAGCTTTTTGTGAGCATGCAAAGCAATCCATCTTTCACAGCAAAAATTGTGTTTGCCTATGCCAAAGCCCTTCCAAAACTTTTGCAAAACGCCTATTCAGCACTCGATGTTCCAGTGAAATATATTGGCGAGCTTGACAATTTTTCGCTTTTGTAATTAGTCTTCTTTAAGATATTTTGAAAGCCAAACAACAAGAATTGTTGCAATAACAAACACAATTGTCATAACAAGGAAAATTTGTTGAAGGTTAATCAAGGTTAGCAGTGCAACGGACAGCCCTGTCAGCACATATCGCCCTGCTTTTTCAATGACGTTAAGCAGTGAAATAACAGTTGGGTGCTGCGATTGCAAAGTGTAAAACAATGAAATTCTGTCAAAAAATGTTTGCAATGTGTCGCGAATTGAAATCAGCACACACAGTCCTGCCGACAGCAGGAGAACATTTCCCCAAAAATTCATATGCACGTTTGCTCCAATTGCATAAAACGCACCTGCAACAAGAATCAAAAATCCAAGCGCACGCATAACGTTTGGTTTTTTGTTTGTTTTTCGATATACAAACGGGAAGAAATAAACCCCGGCAATTCGGAAGAAGCGCGACACCAAAACGCTGCAACTTATGATCAACGCAATCGAAGCGGTTTCAACGCCATAGGACTCAAGCACATTTTGCATCAAGAGATTTGAGTTTGAGTGCGTGAAGGTGATAATTCCATAAGCAAAAAAACTGGTGACAAACAGCAGCCAAATTGTTTTGTTTTTAAATATTGACAAGTCAAACTTTTTGCTTTGAACTTGCATGTCTTTTGGCATTGGTGGTTCGGTGTAAAAAATTGACAAAACAATTGCAATAATCGCCCCGCCAATTGAGAAAAACATTGGAAGATAAGGATAAAAATTAAACATAAATCCGGTCACAACGGCAATCACGCATGTTATGATTGAATAGCCCAGTTTTCCCCAGCTTTGAATTTTGACAAAATCATTTCCGCGATTTTGTGCGTTGAGATTGGCTTTTAACATTGTTGTTTTCACGCTTGTGAAAACAAGCGAAACAACGTAGCAAATCGATGCAGCAAAAAATCCCCAAATTGAAGAACAAACGGTGTATAAAACAATTGCGGCAAGCAGCAAACAGCAGCCCAAAATCAGCGAAGCGTGATTTTTTAATTTGCGAATGATCAAGTTTATCAAAGGATACAAAACAATTGCTGCCACTCCGCCGACCAAACTTGTGAGCATAATGTCAAAAGTGGAAAGGCCTTTAACGTTTGTTAAAAACAAGTTTGAAATAACAATCCAAAACAAAAGATCGGAAGAAAAAGTGTCCAAAAATATGTATAAAAGATTGTTGTTTTTTGATTTCATGAAAAAAGTATAAACTTTTTTTAAATTGTAGGCAACCAAATTTTGTAAAAAAACAAAATTGCAAAAGCAATCGGATTTTATTTTTTAATTGCTGCAGATGAAAAACTTTTAAAAATAATCAAATTTAAAAAAACAGTTGAAGAAAAATTTGTAATCAAGTATAATGTAAATATCGGGCAGGGGTGGCGAAATTGGCAGACGCGCAGGTTTCAGGTATCTGTGGTGGCAACACCTTGTGGGTTCGACTCCCATCCCCTGCACCAGCGCGATGGAGTTGAAAGAATTTCTTTCATACGTGGGTTGAAACTGGGAGAAAATATGAAAAACTATAAAATATATTGCTTTTCAGATAAGCGAACTTTTGGTAAAAAACTGGATTTTCTTAAATCCAATGTTGTTTATTTAAAAGATGAGTATAATTTGCTCAATAACAATGAAAACAAAATTATAGTTTATGACCCTGATTATGCCGGCTGGCAATTTCCTAATGAGATTTTAAAATATAAAAACATTAAAGCAATATGTTTAGGCACAACAACTGCTAGTTATATTGATGAAAACATTTGTAAAAAATTGAACATTCCAATTTTAACTATTCCAAAATATTCCACCGATAGCGTGGCGGAATATATGGTGATGCTAATGTTTGCACTCGCCAAAAAACTTCCTTTGCAAATAAAGGCAAATTTTCGACAGGACTTTGATGAAAGCTTCACACAAATGCAACTTAGAGATAAGCGCGTTGGCATCATAGGGCTTGGAAACATTGGCTTAAGATTTGCAGAGATTTGTGACGGGATTGGCATGCATGTTTATTATTGGGACAGAAATAAAAAAGATGTTAAATATAAGTATGAAGATTTAACATCTTTGTTTGCAAAATGCGATGTTGTGCTGGTTGCTTTAGCCACAAATAAAGAAACGACAAAAATTGTAACTGACGACATGTTGCGCTTTCTTAAAAAAGATGCAATATTATTAAGCGTTGGCGGCACCAATTTGTTTAATCACGATTTGGTTGTTGAAATGTTGCGCGCGAACAAATTGTTTGGCTACGGATTAGAAATTGCGGACAAAGGTGTTTTTAATTTTGTAGGAAACGCTATGGTTACAAGCGAATATGCTTGGTTTACAAAAGAATCTCAAGAAGCAAGAATTAAATTGTGGGTTGAAAATATTAAATCATTTATCTCATAAACAAGGAGAAAGGTATGTTAATTTTAAACGGCGGGGGCTCGGGCGAAAAAATAAGAGAAAGCTATAAACTTTTTGCATCGGTTGTCGGAAAGAAAAAGGTGCTTTATATTCCGCTTGCGTGGATTGACGGACCTTATGAAAAGTGCATTGATTGGTTTGAAAATGAAATAAAACCTTATGGCATCACAAACATTGAAATGATCACTGATGCAAAACAATTAACAAAGCAAAAACTCGAAAATGTTAAAGGTATTTTTATTGGCGGAGGCAACACCTTTAAGTTGTTAAAAATGCTTAAAGAAACTTGTGCGTTTGAAAACTTAAAACAATTTGCTTTGCGCAAAGACGGAGTGATCATGGGCGGCAGCGCAGGAACACTTATTTTTGGCAAAAAAATTGACGCATGCGAAAAAGATGAACTTGTTATCAAATCTTGTGATGACGTGAATGACGTTGGGCTTAAGGACACAACAGGGCTTGGTCTTGTTGGAGATTACAGCTTGTTTGTGCATTATCAAAAGATTGAAGAGCAAAATCCGGCAACGGCCAAAAGAGTTGAAAAGATGTTGAAAAAGGGCTTGAAATTGATTTGCATTCCGAGTGAATCAAGTTTGATTGTTGACGAAGACAAGCTTTATGTTTTGGGCGAAAAGCCAGCCGAAGTTTTTGAAAATGGAGAAAGACATTTGCTTGGCGCTATGCGTGAGCCGCAACTATAAACAGTGTGTTTTGCTAGAAAAAGCTGTTTTAAAAAAAGGAGAAAATATGAAAAAAATTGCACATTTGGGAATAGAAGATGCTTTTGCGTGGGGCGTTTGTCAAAAAATCAGGCTGACGGGCGAGAGAGAAATTTCTTATGTTGAAATTGAAAAATTTTCACGGGTTGTTTCGCAGCGCGGCCGTGATGAGCTTGGCTATGACAAAATTTGGTTTGATTTTAACCGAGATGAAACGCAAAAGTTTTTAAGTAGATACAGCGAACATATAACCCACACAGATGACGGGATTCGACTTAACGACAATTTTTCATATGCTGACACATTAAAAGCGTTTAACATGGGTTCGGTGCCGATGGATTTAATTCCAATTTTGCTGGATGACAACATTGGAGAGCAAATATTTGATCAGGAAATTTCAGAAGTTGATGGTGCGCAGGTTTAACAAGAAAATCGGGAGAAATGATGGAATATAGAGATCTGTTTGATCAAAATCGAAAGCCAACTGGCGAAAAAATTGCAAAAGGCGAAAAATTTGGCAAGGGCAAATATATTGTTGTTGTGATGGTGTTTATTGAAAACAGCAGGGGAGAAATGTTGCTTCAAAAACGATCGGAAGACAAAGGCGGAAAGTGGGCAACGACCGGCGGACATCCAACTTCGGGACAAAGCAGTGTTGAAGGCATGTGTCAAGAACTGAAAGAAGAGCTTGGAGTTAATGTCGAACAGGACGAGCTTGTTTTGTTTGAAACGATAAAATCGCCAAAAACATTTGTGGATTTGTATTATTTAAAAAAGGACATCAACCTTTCTGACTTAAAGCTGCAACAAAGCGAGGTGCAGGATGCGGGCTGGTTTACAAAAGAGCAGGTGAAAGACCTTATCAAAACCGGACAATTTTTTACGCCGCACGAAGAAGAATTTTTTGACTTTTTAAAATTTGATGCTGAAAACAAAGAAAACATTGTTTTAAAATAAAATTGGTAAAAAAGATGCTCGAAGTTATAAAAACAAAAATGACAGATGATGTGATAAGGTCTATTGCAAAAATAGACAAGGAGTTTTACACGGAATATGACCTGTCGTGGTATTTTGAGCGCTACAGCGACAAAAATGACATTTTTCTTTTGACCAAAAATGGAAAAATTGAAGGATATTTTTTGTTTTTGGAAATTTCAAAAAAACTTTTCGATGAAATATGCCAATTGAAGTATGAAAATGACTATGATTTTCCTGTGAGCGAGCTTAACTGCGAAAGTGGCTATTTTTACATGCCGTCAGTCATTGTGAAAAAGAAATATAGAAATGTGTCGCAGGCGCTGATCAGAAGATTGTTTTTTGAAGCAAAAAGCAAGCAAAACCTTGTTGTTATCACAGTTTCAAACGAAGGCCGCCGAATGGCTTCAAAGGCATTAAGGTTTTTGGGCGTTGTAAATGCTGAAAAAGACATTCGAGTTTATGCAAAATAGCGGCCAAAGAGCAAAGGTCAGAAAACAAATCAGCAAACAGTCGCCGTGCGTTTAAAACAAAAATGGTGGAATTTTGCAAAAATTGTAAAAATTGCTAAGAAATTGACTTATTTTGTGATATAATAAAGAAAAATTCGAGGGGAAACATGGCACAAATAATTCAATTTCATTTTATTCCAAACGTTAATATTGAAAGTTGCAAGTTTTATTTTGAAGATGGACAGCAGGTGGACAAAAAGGACACTTTGGATCTTATGCGGCTGCTCAGCGAATGCTGCTCTGACAATCCACGCAGGCAAAGCATTTTTGGCGTGCAGTCTGAAAATTTGGAGCAGTTTTTGTGCTGTAAAAACTATGAGCTTCATTTAATGTTGTTTGATGCTGCTCAAACCCCATATATCGCACAAAAAATTCAGTCAATAAACACCGACACTGTTATGTTTATCATTTTGGCAGGACCTGAAGTTCCTTTGGAGGCATTTCCAATCCCAAGTGTTAAAAACGCAATGATTTCAATCAAGCTTGTGGAAGAATATGACAGGCAGGCAAAAATCTTGTTACTATATTGATTTAAAATTTTGACAAGTATTTTTCAGACTTAAAAAATGACACAAAAAAGATATTAAACAAATATTTATTAAAAAAATTAAAAAAAATAACAAAAAAAGCGAAAAAAATGTGAATTTTCGCTTTTGTTTTGTTTTTTAATGAGTTTTCTCAGGCATTTTTTTGCCATGAAAAACGCATGTAAGTTAAAAATTTTTGCTTTGATTAAACTGGAATTCCGTCGTTTGGAGCATCATAAAGAGGCGGATTATATTCATCATGTTCTGAATCTGATTTAGTTTCGTCTGATGAAATTGAGGCTTGATTATTCCACCAAGCGTATTTATCATTGTTGTATGATGAATCATAGTTTGATGGGCAGTAGTCGCTTGAGTATTCCATATTTCCAACTCCTTTTTCAGCAAAAGTATAACACAATATATTTTGAAAATCAATAATAAAATGAAAAAATATTTAATATTTTTTTTGTTTTTTTGAATTTTGTGCTAAAATTATATCGTGGAAAGGCTAAAAAAAGATTTTTTTGATAATCCTGCGCCCGAAGTTGCCAAAAACTTGATTGGGAAAATTTTATGCTCAAAGCATGACGGCGTGGTCAAAAAAAGCATGATTGTTGAAACGGAAGCTTATTTGGGTGAAGATGATTCCGCTTCCCACGCCAGGTTTGGACCAAACAAAAACGGAAAGGTGATGTGGGATGAAGCGGGAACAATCGGAATTTATTTGTGTTATGGGCTTCATTACATGTTCAACATAACCACTGGCAAAAAGGGAGATCCACAAGCTGTGCTTGTTCGCGGCGTGAAAGACGCGGTTGGCCCCGGAAAACTTACAAAGTTTTTTGGAATTGATTTAAGGCAAAATGGTCAAAACGTTGCATCTAGTGATGAAGTTTGGCTTGAAGAAGGTCCGCCGCAGCCTTGCACAAAGGAAAAGCGAGTTGGAATTGATTTTGCCAAAGAAAAAGACAAAAACAGGAAACTGAGATTTTTAATAAAAAGCAAAAATAATTTAATGTCTTTTAAAAATTGATGAAAAAATCGTTAATTTTTTAAAAAAATATAAAAATTAAGGGGGAAACATGAAAAAAGTTGGAGTTCTTGGAAGCATAAACACAGATTTTTTTGCAACAGCAAAAACTCTTCCAGTTGAAGGAGAAACTGTCAATGGCAGCAGTTTTTCAGTTCAATTTGGCGGAAAGGGAGCAAACAAAGCGGTTGCTTTGGCAAGGCTGGGGCTTATGGTTGACATGTTTGGCGCGGTTGGAGATGATGACTTTTCAAAAAGATGTCTTGCAAATTTGACAAAAGAAAAAGTTGATGTCAGGGGAGTGAAAAAGTTTCGCGGACAAATGGGCGGCGTTGCAAATGTTGTGTCCAGCGACAAAACAAACATGATTGTTTCAATCCCAGGCGCAAATCAGCTTGTTGACCTGCAATATATTGAAAAAATGACCACGGAAATAAAATCTTGCAACCTTGTTGTTGCGGATTTGGAAGTTCCACAGCCGGTTGTCACGCGGGCAAGTGAAATTTGCAAACAAAACGGCGTTAAATTTGTGCTAAATCCTTCGCCAGTTATGAAATTTACAAAAAAATTGCTTTCAAACAGCGATTACATCATTGTTAATGAAGTTGAAATAAAAAATTTGCCGGGCTACAAAAACGACAAACAGGTTTTGGAGCTATATAAAGGCAGGCTTATTTTGACAATGGGCAAGCTGGGGGCATATATATTTGATGGGCATGATGTAAAACGCATTCCTGCTCCAAAAGTTAAGGTTGTTGACACAACCGGAGCGGGAGATAGTTTTCTGGGTGGATTTATTTATGCTCTTCTTGAAGACAAAAGCCTTGAAGAGTGCGTGAAGTTTGCAAACAACTGTGCGGGGGCAAAACTTTCAAAAGTGGGTGCTCAAACAGGCATGCCAAAAATTTCTGAAGTTAGAAAATTTTTATAAAATTTGCAAAAAATCAATAAAAAATATAAAAAATCACGAAAAAATCGTGATTTTTTGTTAAATTATTATTTTTTTGCAAAATAATCTTGATAATTTATTCCCATCGCCTGTTTCATTTTTCGCAAGGTTTCTTCAGCGATTAAATTGGCTTCTTTTGAACATTTAAACAGAATTTCATAAACTTTTTCTGGATTTTTTTCAAGAATTTTTCTTTTTTCACGAATTGGCTGCAAAAGTTCTTGCAAAACATTGTTTAAAAACAGTTTAACCTTCACATCTCCAAGTCCGCCTTTTCGATAATGCGCTTTGAGCTCGTCAAGATTTTTGTATTCCGGAAGATATTTTTTAAAACTTTCGTCTGTGGCAAACGCTTCAAGATATTCAAACGCAACATTTCCTTCAATTTTTCCCGGATCAGAAACTTTTATGTGATTTGGATCGGTGTATATCGACATTATTTTTTGCTTTATTACTTCCGGTTCGTCGCTTAGATAAATGCAATTTCCAAGCGATTTGCTCATTTTTCCTTTTCCGTCAGTTCCAACAAGCCGTGCTTGCGACTTTGTTTTTGGAATAATTGCCTCAGGAATTGCAAAAACTTCGCCATATGTTGAGTTAAATGACCTAAAAATCTCACGGGCCTGCTCAATCATCGGGCGTTGATCCTCGCCAACTGGAACAATTGTTGTTCCAAAAGCCCCAATGTCAGCAGCTTGGCTGATTGGATATGTCAAAAAGCCAACTGGAATGCTTTCTTCAAATCCACGGAGCTTGATTTCTTCCTTGACGGTTGGATTTCGCTTTAATCTTGCAAGGGTGACAAGGTTTGAGAAATAAAATGTTATTTCAGTAAGTGCTGGCACCATTGATTGAATAAAAAAGCAGCATTTGTTTGGATCAAGCCCGCAGGCAAGATAATCAAGAGCAACATTTAAAATGTTGTCTCGCACTTTTTGAACGTTTCCGTAGTTGTCCGTAAGGGCTTGTGCGTCTGCAATCATGATGAAAAGTTTGTCATAATCGCCGCTGTTTTGAAGTGCAATGCGTGAAGAAATTGAGCCAATGAAGTGGCCAATATGAAGTTTTCCTGTTGGTCTGTCGCCTGTCAAAATAATTTTTTTCATAGTCGTTCCTTTTTGATAATAATGGCATAAACACGCATAAAAGTCAATTATTTGCAAAAAAATAATGAAAAATATTAAAAAAATCGCAAAAAAACAATAAATTTTCAAAAATTATGATTTTTTGTCCTTACAAACAGGCGCTTTTGCAATGCGGTCGAAAAACAAAGAAAAAAATTATTTTTAATTATTTTATTAAAAAATACCGCGAAATATTTGGTTAAATTTGCTTGGTTGTGTTATACTCTATCTTGTAAAGATAGCCATAAGGCTAGCTAAGGAGAAGAAAATGACAAAGTCAAAAAAAATTACAAGTGCACTTTTTGGAGTTGCGTTTGCATTCTTGGCAGGAGGAGCAACATGTGCGGCAATTGTGCCAACGCTTGGGGGCGAACAGTCCGCAAAGGTTTCTGCTTCGGCCATCACGCTTACCGATAGTGACTCGAATGGATATTACGACATCACTTCCGCAAGCGATCTTTCAACAATCGCAACACAAATTTCGCTAACGGGCGATTCTGATTGGAAAAGCGGCAAGTATGAGCTAAAGGCCAACATCGACCTTGGCGAACTTGGAAAACTTTGGACGCCAATCGGAACAAAAACCAACCCGTTTGCCGGAGAATTCAACGGAAACGGTTATGTTGTTGACGGAATTTTGAGTGCTTACTCAAGCTCGGTTGATCAATACCGTGGTCTTTTTGGTTACGTTGATGGCGGAAAAATTTTCAACCTTGTGCTTGGCGACTTTGCTTATTCCTATGATTCTTCTTCCACAACAAGCGGCCGTTTGGCTGGTTATGTTGGCGGCAACAGCTTGCTTGCCGACATTTATGACCTAAGCTACATAAACGTTGGCACTTCAAGAACGCTCAAAACAATTGGAACTCTTGACAGCGCCGCAAAAATTTATGGTGGTGACACTTTCGTTGACAAGCGAAGCGGCAAAAACTACACACCGGGCAAAACAGCTGGTTACAGCCCATCTTCCACCGTGCAGTTTGACGTTGCCAGCGGAACAACATCAACCCTTGCTGGCCGATCGGTTTATGTTTTTGGCACAAGCAAAGGAAAGGTGTTTGATTCAAACGATTTAACGGCAAAAACCGAAATCACTCCTTACAGAGTTTTGATTAACAACGATGGCACGTCGGCACTTACCGCTCCAAACTATCGTCCAGATTTCCCAACACAATACAATGTTGAAAAAGACGGCACAACCTACGTTGAAGCAACAACACTTGGCGACAGACTTATTGGTTGGTCAAGCAATGGCGGAACAAAGGTATACAAGGGCGCAACGGGCATTAAAGAGTGGATGACAGCCGCATCAGCATCAACCCGCGGCTATGTTGAAGCTGTTTGGCACAAAGTTACTTACAAGTTTGCAATCACAGGCTGCGACACCGACCCACTTAACATCAACGTTCCATTTGCAAGCTCATGGGATACTATATATAAGTTTAGTAATGCTCAGGTAACAACTCAAATAATAAAGAGTGGATATGACCTTTTAAGACTTTATGACTCAAGTGCC
>CANQRE010000012.1 GCA_947626175.1 uncultured Clostridia bacterium | reverse complement strand
CAAACGCCGAAAACGCCATAGCTCCAGCTCCAAAAAGAAGGGGAAGGCCAAGAAAGGGCGAAGAGAAAAAACTTGAAGACATTGTTGCAGAAAAACGCTCAAGGGGCAGACCAAGAAAACCTGTAACTGAAACAGTGGCTCCTGCGGCTCCAAGAAAGCGTGGACGACCTGTTGGCAGCACAAAAAAGCCACAGCCAGCTCAGCCAGTTGAAAAGAGAAAACGCGGCAGGCCTAAAAAATCCACCGAGCAAAACTTGCAAGAGATAAACAAAAAAATTGATGATGAACAAAAACGTCTTTCACAAATAAAGGATAGACTTGATGGTGAAATTCAAAAAGCACTTCAAGATCTTGACACAGTTGCAAATGAAAAAGACAAGCGTGACGAAATAATGGATGAAATCACATCACTTAAGGAAAGCGTTCATGAAGTCAAAAATTCAAGCTCCCAAGATCAAATTGAAGACATCACCAAAAAAATTGAGCAGCTCTTGGAAGAAATCAAAAAAATAAACAAATAAGACTTTGCTTTATGCAAAGTTTTTTTGTGTCATAAAAGCCGGCTCTTAAACACAAAATATTTCTATGAGCGGCTTTTTTTCATTGATAATTTTGGGAATTGTGCAGGGACTTACAGAATTTTTGCCTGTTTCGTCAAGCGGACATTTGGTGTTGTTGTCAAAAATATTTGGGATTTCTGACAGCCTTTTTGTAAGCATTATTTTGCATGTTGCAACTCTTTTGTCGGTTGTGGTTGCACTGAGAAAGGAAGTTTTTCAAATTGTCCGCCATCCTTTTTCAAAAACAAGTTTGTCGCTTGCCATTGCAACAATCCCAACCTGCTTAATTGTGCTGATTTTTTATCCTTTGCTCACAGAGTCATTTGAAGGTGCAATTTTGCCATTATGTTTTTTTGCAAGCGGAATAATTTTGATTTTGACAGATTTTTTCATCAGAAAAAAAGCAGTTACATTTTCAAATGAAATAACTTTCAAGCAGGCCCTTGTTATGGGCACTGTGCAAGGCCTTGCAACGCTTCCGGGGATTTCTCGATCAGGCTCAACAATTTGCGCTGGAATTTTGGCAAAAGGCGAATCACAAAAAGTTGCCAAGTTTTCATTTTTGATGAGCATCCCAATCATAATTTTGTCGATGGGTCTTGAAATTGTTAAATTGATTTTAACCCCCACGCCGCCAACTGTTTCCATTCCAGGAATTATTTGTGCGTTTTTGCTTTCATTTGCAGTTGGGCTGATTGCAATCAAGTGGATGATAAACTTAACTCAAAAAGTCAAATTTAAGTGGTTTGGGATATATTTGATTTTGCTTGCAATTTTAACGATGTTTGTTTAAAAGGAACTTGAAATGGAACTTTTCACAAAAAGCATAAATTCATGTTTGGCCGAGCTTAAAACTTCGCCGCAAGGGCTTTCAAATGAAGAAGCCAGGCGCCGAGAAATTTTGTCACAATCAGATCAAATTGCAAAGGCAAAAAAGCCTTCAATTTTGAAACTGTTTTTAAAACAGTTTGCCGATCTTATGATTATGATTTTGCTCCTTTCGGCAGCAGTTTCATTTGTTATTGGAATTGTTGAAAATTCAACAAGTGAAATTGTGGACGGATGTGTTATTTTGTTCATTGTGTTTGCAAATGCAATTTTTGGGCTTATGCAGGAAAACAAAGCGGAAAAATCAATGCAGCTGCTTCAAAAAATGACGCAGCCTGAAACAACTGTTTTAAGAGAAAGCGAGCAAAGAAAAATTTTTGCCGAAAAAATTGTGCCGGGAGATATTGTTGTGCTTGAAAGCGGCAGCATTGTTCCTGCTGATTGCAGGCTTATTGAAAGCGTTGGCCTTTGCGTGGATGAATCATCTTTAACAGGCGAAAGCATGCCTGTTGAAAAGGACTGCAATTTTTTGTGCAGGGCAGATTCTCCGTTGCCAGAGAGAAAAAACATGGTCTTCAATGGAACAACGGTTGTCAAAGGCAGGGGGCTTGGAGTTGTTTCAAAAATTGGCAAAACAAGCGAACTTGGAAAAATGGCAGGGGTGATAGGTTCGGCAAAAAAAGAAATGTCGCCGCTACAAAAGGACATCAAAAACCTGGGAAAAGTTTCAACTTTTTTGATTCTTGCAATGGCGCTTGTCACGTTTATAATTGAACTTGCTGCAGGTTTTAAGCCGCTTGATGCGTTTTTGACGGCAGTTGCAATTTCAGTTGCGGCAATCCCTGAAAGCATGCCTGCGGTCATAACAATAATCATGAGCCTTGGAATTGCAAGGCTTGCAAAACAGAAAGCCATTGTTAAGCAAATTCATTCAGTTGAAACGCTTGGATGCTGCGATGTGATTTGTTCTGACAAAACGGGAACGATAACTCAAAACAAAATGAGTGTTAAGGCGGTTTTTTGTGACAACCAACTTTTGTTTTCAAACTTTGACAAGGCAAAAGATTTTTCTCTTCTTTTGCAAACAATGTCGCTGTGCAACGATTGCCACAAAAACGGCAGTCATTATGTTGGAGAGCCAACAGAAAAGGCTCTTGTGGAATTTGCAAAATTGTTTGGCTCTGACAAGGCACAATTGGAAAACTCTTTCAAACGCATAGGCGAAATTCCTTTTGATTCAGAAAGGAAATTGATGAGCTGCAAATATGATCTAGGAAATCAAAAAACAATTTTTGTGAAAGGTGCAGTTGACAAACTTTTGAACTGCTGCTCAAAAATTTTGATAAATGGCATTAGCCTTCAGCTTTCAAACGAAAGAAGGTCTATGATTGAAAAAGCCCATGAAAAAATGTCGTCAAATGCTCTTCGAGTGCTGGGCTTTGCGATTAAAAATTTGGATGATGGAATTGATGAAAACGAGCTGACTTTTGTTGGCATGGTTGGGCTTATGGATCCGCCGCGAAAGGAAGTTTTTGCCGCCGTGCAAAAATGCAAACAAGCTGGCATGCGGGCGGTCATGATAACAGGCGATCATTATGAAACAGCGTTTGCAATTGCAAAAGAAATTGGCCTTGCAACAAGCAAAAAACAAGTTATGAGCGGAGCCGAAATTGACAAGCTGGATGATGAAAGCTTTTTAAAAAAACTTGACAACATAAATGTTTTTGCAAGAGTTAGCCCTGAAAACAAAGTGCGAATTGTGGAAGGCTTCAAAAAGAAAGGGCACATTGTTGCAATGACTGGGGACGGAGTTAATGACGCGGCAAGCATGAAAAAAGCAAACATTGGAATTGGGATGGGCAAAACAGGAACAGATGTCACAAAAGAGGTTGCCGATCTTATTGTTACAGATGACAATTTTGCAACAATTGTGATTGCTGTGGAAGAAGGCAGAAAAGTTTATAAAAACATTCAAAAAACAGTCAAATTTTTGTTTTCAGCCAACATGGGCGAAATTATGGCTTTGTTTTTTGCAACAATAATCTTTCCGCAATATGTTTTTTTGCTGCCGCTGCAAATTTTGTTTGTCAATTTGATAACCGATTCGCTTCCTGCAATTGCTTTGGGGGCAGAGCCTGCTGAAAACGACTTGATGAGCTCAAAGCCTCGGCGAACTGAAAGCGGCATTTTTGGCGAAGGAAATGGCTGGAGCATTGTGATTATGGGCCTGGTGCAAACGTTTTTAACGATTTCAACATTTTGCTTGGGAATTTGGCTATATAATCCTCAAATTGCATCCACAATGGCTTTTTACACGCTTAACATTGTGCAGTTCTTTTATCTTTTGTCAATACGCACCGAGGCAAGCTTTTTTAAATCAAATCCCTTCAAAAACAAGTGGTGCATTATTTCATGCGCCTTTGCCGGCGTGGTGCTTATGCTTATTGCTTTGACTCCGCTTCGCAAAATTTTGCATTTAACAAGCTTAAACTTTGTTCAAATGCTGTTTATTTTGGTTTCTTGCCTTGTTATGTTTTTTGCAAGCGAAATATGCAAATTTGTGTTAAGAAAAAAGCACAACAAGCAAAAATAAGCTTTTTTGGTCAATTGGATGTAAGAAAAACCTTAAAAATTTTTTGACATTGAAAAGGTTGTATGCTAAAATTTAGATATGTTTGAAAAAATTTTGGCTTCCAGCCCTGAATTTCAAAATTTTCAAAATCAAGTAAAACGCTCCAAACAAGGGCATAGCTTTTTGATTTCAGGCAAAGACGGTGAAACGCTGAGCGAAATGGCAAATCTTTTTGCAAAGGCTTTGTTGTGCCCAGATTTGTGTGGGGAGTGCGAAAATTGCAAAAAAATTCAAAAAAAATCGCATCCAGACGTCAAATATTTTCCTGAAGGCCAAAAATTGCTTGTTGAAGACAGCAAAAAAATTGTTGACGAAAGTTTTACAAAGCCAATTTTTGCGGATAAAAAAATTTTTGTGATTCAAAACATTGATTTGTCCACTGAAGAAGCGCAAAACAAACTTTTGAAATCTCTTGAAGAGCCAAATGACGGAGTTTTTTTTGTTTTGACATCAACAAATCTGGAAAATGTGCTACCAACAATCAAATCGCGTTGCAACAAAATTGAGCTAAAGCCAATATCAAAATCGCAAATTTTGCCTTTTCTTGAAGGAGATGAACTGGCAAACGAAATTGCCTTAAAACTTGGGGAAGGATATGTTTCAAAAAGCATAATGTTATCCAAAAACAGCCACCTTCCGCAAATTGCTGAAATTGCCACAACAATTTTAAGCGGGCTTTCATCTTCAAAAGAAGCAGTGAAGTGGGTGCGAAGAATTTTGGATTTGAAAAATGACATTCCTTTGCTCATCGAACTGATTGGAACAATCATTGAAGAAACGATGAAGGCAAAAATAAGCAAAAATGATTTTCAAACAGATTTGTCATCTTACAAAGCGGAAATTGAAAAAATTTCAAAAACATTATCTTTGAAATGCCTTTCATCGCTGTGCGGCGTTTTGAACAAAGCGTTAAAGGATTTGTCATATAACGTCAACTTGTCGCTTGTGGTTGACAATTTGGTCATGAACATTTTGGAGGTGAAATACTTATGCAAATAGAAGTTGTTGGCGTTCGATTTAGACACGGACTTGTCACATATTCTTTTAGTCCAAACGGTGGAAAATATAACGTTGGTGACAAAGTTGTTGTTGAAACCGAAAAGGGTGAAGATATTGTCACTGTTGTTGAAAAAGAAAAAAACATCGACCCAAGCGTTTTGGAAGAACCGCTTAAAAACGTGATTCGTCTTGCAACAAAACAGGAAATTGAAAAAGCAGATGAAAATGACAAAAAGGCGGCAAGTTTTTTGCCTGAAATTCGAAAAATGGCAAAGGAAAGCGGGCTTGAAATGAAAGTTGTTGGCGTGGAAGCAAATTATGATTTTTCACGCATGACGGTGAACTTTACAAGTGAAAACAGAGTTGATTTTCGCGCGTTTGCAAAAAAACTTGCAGAAAAATATCACACAAGAATTGAGCTAAGGCAAATTGGTCCGCGTGATGCAGTGAAATGTATGGGAGCAATCGGACTGTGTGGAAAGGAATGTTGCTGCTCACAAGGATTTGGCTTAAGCGATCATATTTCAATAAAAATGGCAAAAAATCAAAATCTTTCGCTTAATCCAAACTCAATAAGCGGAGTTTGCGGCAAGCTTTTGTGCTGCCTTGCTTATGAAAACGAAGCATATGTTGAAGCGCTCAAAAGCATGCCAAAAGTTGGAACAACAGTTTCAACAAAGGATGGAACAGGAAAGGTTGTTTACAACGATTTGTTAAACCGAAAAGTTTCAGTAAAGTTTGAAGATGAATCTTCAAGCGAAATCAAGGAATATGATGAAAAAGACGTTAAATTTGACAAAAGACGAGAGAATTGATGATCTTCAATTTGAAGGACTCAAACTTGTTCAAAACAAAAATTTGTATGCCTTCACTTCAGATGCCGTTATTCTTGCAAATTTTTTAAAGATTAAACGCGGCGAAAAAGCTGTTGAAATTGGCTCAGGAAGCGGAGTGATTTCAATTCTTGCCACAAAAAAAACAAACGCCAGCAGCATTTTGGGCTTTGAAATTCAAAAGCCTCTTTTTGACATGGCAAACAAAAGTTTAAGCTTGAACAACATTCAAAATGTGAAGTTTGTCAATGACGATGTGAAAAATTTTAAAAAATATATTCCTGTAGGATATGCGGATGTTGTTTTTTCAAATCCGCCATATAAAAAGCAGGGGGAGTCTGAAAAAAATGAAAATGTCAGCAAGTTGGTTGCCAGGCATGAAGAAAATTTGCGTCTAAATGAACTTTGCTTTGTTGCAAGCCAAATCCTAAAGTTTGGCGGAAGGGCATATTTTGTTTATGATGCGTCAAGGTCAAGCGAAATGATTTGTGAGCTTTGCAGATGCGGCCTTGAAACAAAAAGAATGTTTTTCACAGAAAATGGCAAAGGCAAAGTGATTTTGTTTGTTGTTGAAGCTGTGAAGGGCGCAAAAAGCGGAGTGACAGTTTTGCCAAACATAGTCACAAATGACAGTGACGGGAAATATATTCAGCAGCTTAATGCCTTACATAACCCTGCAAAGCAAACACCCCACAATCGCTCCAAAAATTGATGCGAGCAGTGCGCACGGAATGGCATATAATAGTTTTTTGACTTTTGTTTGTGAAAAATAAACTGTGGCAACATAAAAAATTGTTTCGCTGCAGCCCATGATCACGCACGCACAACGTGAAATATAGCTGTCAGGCCCAAATTGTGTGAAAACATCATTTAACAAAGCATATGATCCAGAGCCTGTGAATGGCCGAAGCAAAACAAGTTCGCATAGCTCGGGGGGAATGCCCAAAAATTTGAAAACAGGCGTCAACAGTTTTGCCAAAAATTCTGTCACTCCACTGACTCTTAAAAGAGCAACGGCAATCATTATGCAAGCAATGTATGGAAAAATGCTAATGGTAAGTTCAATTGCGCCTTTTGCACCTTTGACAAAAGTGTCATAGGTGTTTATTTTTTTAAAAAAGCCATACAAAAATAAAGCCACAAACAAAACGGGGAGAATGTAAATGCTCATTTGCTTTTTCTCCCTTTTTTAAATTTTTTTGAAACAAAGTCGCACAAAAGCACAAAAAATATTCCGCAAATCGTTGTCACAATTGTTGCAAGCAAAGTTGGCAAAATAATGTCGGCGGCATCTGTGCTGCCAGCATTTGACCTAAGGCCTATCACAGTGCTTGGCAAAAGTTGAATTGATGTTGCGTTGACAACAATGAGCATAATCATTGGAAAAGTGGCTTTTTCGCTTCCTTTGTCAAGCGCCTGCATTGCTTTGATTCCCATTGGCGTTGCGGCGTTTCCAAGCCCAAGCATGTTTGCTGACATGTTAAGGGCGATCATTTTTTCAACTTCTTCATTGTCAACCCTGAAAAGTTTTTTTATAATTGGTCTTAAAAGGTGGGCAAGTTTTTTGCTTAGGCCTGTTGCTTCAACAATTTCAAGCAGTCCCAGCCAAACGGCATAAACTGCGCACAGTTCAATGCAAAGTTCAAGCGCGCTTGCTGAGGCAGCAATCATTTCGTCCATTGCGCCAGCAGGGCCGGTGAAAAGCAGCACAACAAGCGAAACAAGCATCATTAAAAGCCAAATTTTGTTCATAGCAATAATATATGACTTTGCCGTATATTTCTTGACAAAACGCCATGTTTGTGCTAGGCTCAAAATATGTTTATTGATTCGCACGCTCATCTTTATTGTTTGGATTATCAAAATGCAATTGAAAGGGCAAAAAATGCGCTTGTTGACTTTATTGTTTGTCCTTCAACAAATGAAGAGTCAATCAAGCAGTCGGTTGAAATTGCATCAAAGTTTCCAAATGTTTTTGCTTGTGTTGGCTTTCATCCAGAAGACATCAAGCAGTTTGGGCGAAAAGAAGAAGAGCTTTTGATTAACTTTGCCAAGCATAAAAAGGTTTTGGCGATTGGCGAAATTGGCCTTGATTATCATTTTGGTGGCGAAAACAAGCAGTTGCAAAAATATGCTTTTGAAAGGCAAATTGAAATTGCAAATTCGCTTTCGCTTCCAATTGTTGTGCATATCCGTGACGCAATGGACGATGCCTTGAAAATTTTGACTCAACAAAAAAATCATATTCGCTCCGGCGGCGTTGTGCATTGCTTTGGAGGAGATGTTCAGCAGGCAAAAAAAATTATGAAATTAGGACTAGATTTCACCTTTGGGGGAATTTGCACATTCAAAAAATCAGAGCAAACAAGGGAAGTGATCAAGTTTTTGCCGCTTGAAAACATACTTTTGGAAACCGACAGCCCTTATTTATCGCCAGAGCCTGTTCGGGGAAGCGAAAACGAGCCAAAAAACATTGTTTTTATTGCTGAAAAAATTGCCGAGATAAAAAATGAAAGCGTTCAAAAAGTTGCTTTGCAAACATCAATGAACGCAAAAAGGATTTTTAAAATATGAACGATTACGTTGCGAAAAAAAAGTTTGGCCAAAATTTTTTAACGGACAAAAATTTGCTTTGCTCAATTTGCGCCGATGCCGGAATAACAAAACAGGACGAAGTGCTTGAAATAGGTGCGGGATTTGGGGCACTGACGCAGCAACTTTGTCAGGTGGCAAAAAAAGTTGTGGCATATGAAATAGATTTGGACTTAAAGCAGCCGCTTTCAAAACTTGACAACAAAAATTTGATATTGCATTTTGAAGATGCCTTAAAAAAAGATTTAGTTGAAATTGAAAAGGATTTTTCAAGCTCTTACAAGCTTGTTGCAAATTTGCCATATTACATCACTTCGCCAATCATATTCAAATTTTTGGAAAGCAAAAAGTTGACATCGCTAACAGTTATGGTGCAAAAGGAAGTCGGCGAAAGAATGGTGGCCTTGCCAAAACAAAAGGCATATGGGCTTTTGTCGGCAAGCTGTGCATTTTTTGGGGGAGCAAAAATCCTTCGAAAAGTGCCAAGGCACATGTTCACGCCTTCGCCAGATGTTGATTCGTGCATTGTGCGACTGGATATCAACAAAACAAAATATGATGAGGAAAAATTTTTCAAAGTTTTGAAGGCAAGCTTTGGAATGAGAAGAAAAACGCTTTTAAACAATTTGTGTTCTAATCTTAATATTTCAAAAGATAGCTTAAGCAAAATTGACTTTGATTTTTCAAAAAGGGCGGAGGAATTTGGAAAGGATGACTTTGTTGAACTGGCAAAAAAACTTGAAAAACAAGGGCTGATTTAATCTTGCTCAGAAAAAGCACAAAATGAGCCAATTGCACAATAAACGCTCCATAAAAGCGATTTTAACTGAGCAATTTCGGCTGGCGATTTGTTCTTGCAAAGCTCAATTGCAATGGCGGAAGAAAGATATAACATTTCAGTTGGTGACATTTCTTTCATATACAGTAATATATATATAATAATTTTCATAAAATTGTTTGCTTCGCTTGAAAAATTAAAGAAAAAGGATTAAAATCATATGTAAGAGAAAAAGGGAAACAAAAAAAATGGAAGAAAACGATTTTAAACAGGAATTTTTAGAGATATTTTATGACAACATAGAACGTGATGGCAGCGACAAACTTTTGGAGTGGCTTGAAAGGAGTGATTTTTTCACCGCACCAGCTTCAACCAATCGCCACAGTTCATTCAAGGGCGGACTTTGCATGCATTCGGTGTTTGTTTACAAAAGGTTTGTAAAGTTGCTTGAAAACGAATATGGCAAAAACTGGGACAAAACACTTTCAAAAGAAAGCGCTGCAATCATTGCGTTGTTGCATGATGTGTGCAAAGTTGATTGTTATCAGGAAAGCTTTAAAAATGTTAAGGATGACGATGGGGTTTGGCAAAAAGTGCCATGTTACAAATTTGATGAAGCTCTTCCTTATGGCCACGGCGAAAAAAGCGTGTATATTTTAAGTTCATTTATGAAACTTACCAGGGAAGAAGCAATGGCAATCAATTGGCATATGGGAAATGCGGATTGCAGGGTCAAAGGCGGTTATTGGGGTTTGTCGGCTGTGTTTTACGCTCACCCAGTTGCACTGCTGTTCCATATAGCCGATATGGAAGCGACATATTTAGATGAAAATTCTTAAAAAAACCCTATTGACAAATGGAATCGTTTGAGTTATAATAGAGTCGTAAATAAAAAGGAGGGTTTTAAAATGCCTACAGGATCAACATCAACACTTGGTTTGTCTAGCATGTCAGAAGAAGAAAAAAAGTTTTTGGCCAAACATGCTGACTTTTTTGGAGATGACAAGTTGGCTGAGCTTCAAGCTCAAGCTGAAGCAGAAAACAAGGAACTTATTGACTGCATGAAGGACGCTTGGAAGGCTGAAAAAAAGCGCATTAAAGATGAAAAAGTTGCAGCAAGGATAGAAAAAGAACTTAAGGTTCGTATTTATTGCGGTCCAGATGGAGCAGGAAAAATAAAGGCTTTGCAAACAGGCTGGGATTATTTAGGCAACCAAACAATCAAGAAATTTTATAAATCTCAAAAAATCAGTGATGAAGTTATTGACAGAGTGCTTAGCAAAAGGCCTGTTGCAACTCAATCAAACATTCTTACAAGGATTGTTGCCGACAGCAAAATGGATGACAGCAGCTTGGAGAATATATATATGACACAAGGCTATGCTCCTGAAGCAATAGCAACTGCTCTTGCTGCAAGGGCCAAAGCACAAACTGAAGCAAAAGCTAAAGCAGATGAAAAAGCTGCTGCAAAAGCTGCCGCAAAAGAGAAAAAAGCAAAGAAAGGTATTTCAACTGTTGGCATCATAAATGAAGAAGATCCAGACGTGGAAGAACCAAAGCAAAAGCCACAACACCAACCACTGCTCAAGAGTGTAAAACTTGCTCTTGGAATTGGAATACCACTTGCGGCTATCGTTTTGAGTGGCATTGGAATTGGCGCCGGACATGATGCCTACAAAAACATAGCAAGCGATATGTTAAATCAACGTTTGTCTGACTATTTGGTTGCATTCTTAGAAGAAAGAGGCGTAACAGCTGAACAAATTAAAAACAATGAAGAGTTTGCAACAGCCTTTAACGAATATGCTCAAGAACGTTTGACTGCTGATGTTGCACATAAAGACCTTATTCAGAAAGCAGCTATAAAAACTGCGATGAAAAAAGCAGGTGACCTAAATAAAAAATTTGAAGTGTCTCCAATTGCTGAAGAAACGAAACAAGATTTCGCTGAACTTAATGATGAACAACGTCAACAAATCAAAGAAAGCCTTGGCAGTTTCCTTGGAACAAACTCAAATGCTGTGATTCAAAATGTTTATGGAAAAATCACAACAGAAGGTGACAAGCAATATGTGCGCTTCCTTGTCAAAAATGAAGGCGAAGCAACAGACTATATGCTTAAAGTTGCAATCAATGGCGAAGGAATAACCAACAACGAAGGACTTGTTAACCGTCTTAAAAACAATCCAATCAACTCTGAAGATGTAAAGCGTTATGAACGCATATACAACGTGTTCAAAGATGAAGTTGCAAGAGATGCAATCATCGACAAATGTGAAGAACTTGCTGGCGAAGAATTGGAAAATGGTGAATGCTTTGTAAGCGTTACAAACAAACACGGTGACAGAGGAAACAAAGTTACGGTTGATTTTGAAGAACATGGAACAACAGAAAAAGACCATGTGACAATTGTTGTTAATAACTTTGCAAGTGTTGCAAATGCTTCAAAAGAAGTTGCAATTCAAGCTATTGAAGCAATAGCAAACCCAACCTTGGAAATGCCAGAACTTCCAGGAAACACAATCACTGGATCAGCAGGAGCAGATGTTCAAGTTGCTCACACACCACTTCCAGGTGTTGTAACTTCCACAGAATATGATATTGTTTTCCCAGACGGAACTAAAATTAGCAGCGCGGAACTTGAAGGACCTAACGCGTAACAAAAAAATCTCGGATATTCCGAGATTTTTTTTTGCCATAAAATGGCTGCCCACAAAGTTTTTAAACAAAATCAAAGCTAACAAAAAAACAAGTTTTTAAATTAAAGGGCAATCAAAGTTTTTGTAAAAAACATGTTTGTTTTGAACAAAATGTTTGCGTGAAAAAGCAAAGCAAAACGGATTAGGCGAATATTTTTATTGAAAAAGCAATTACATAAAAAATGACCGGAGAATGAAACCATTGTCTCCGGTCAATTTGTTTTGGTGGAGAATATCGGAATCGAACCGATGACCTCCTGCTTGCAAGGCAGGCGCTCTAGCCAGCTGAGCTAATCCCCCATAGTGCTTTGTAAATATATCATAAATTTGATTTGTTGTCAACAAATTTTGCAAAAATTTTCAAAAATTGCATATTTCTTTCTTTTTTTTATCTTTTCAAAAAAATAAATTTAAAAATTTGAAGCTTATTTTTAAAAACTCTTGATTTTACAACATGAAAAATCTGTTGTTTTTTGCATTTTATTTTGTTATAATGTAAAAAATAGGAGTGGGGAGTTAAGCAGCGAATATGTTTTCAATGCTAGGGGGCTTTTGGTCAAGAATTTCCGATATTATCACTGGCATGTTTGCAATTATTCCGCAAACAATATATTTTTTGTATGCCTCCATTGGAAGTGTGCTGGATGTTGTTCAATATTCCATTCGTAAAGTTGCCGGACTTGACACCTATTATGTGGGTGGGCAGCCTGTCACTGGTGATATGCTGCAAAATTTTATTGAAGGGATCATTGGAATAAACGGCAGATATTCGGCACTTAGCACAGTTTTTTGGTCGCTTGCATTGTTTGGAGCGATTATTTTGTTTTTGTCGGTGATTATCACAATCATCAAAGCGCATTACAACTATGACGCACAAAAAGCAAACCCTATGAAAGTTGTTGGCAGCGCATTGCGTGCTGTCGCAACATTTTTTATTGTGCCTGGTGTAACTGTGATTGGAGTTTTGCTTGCAAACGTTCTTTTGAACGCTCTTGACACCATCACCACGCCAACTTCCACAGCAGATGTGGGTGCGGTTTTCAATTATTCTTCCGCTTCGCCATCAACAGTGTTTGAAAAAGGTGAAGGCGAATGGGGAAAAACAACCTACACGCATTATGACTTTTTTGGCTTTGGTGCTCCAACAGGCACACAAACTTTTTCAGGCTTGATGTTCAAAGCCGCGGCGTATGATTGCAACCGCGTGCGCTATGGTGGCTACACAGCTTCGCGAGCAGGGGAGCTTTGGTCAGATGTGGGAATATTTAATTCCTCGCTTGAAGGTGACGCACAAATTGAAGATGTTGCAAACATGATTGATTTTGCTTTTGCCAACAACCTTCACTTGAATTCAATTGGGCATGTCAGCGTTTTGTTAAAGCCGGAAGCAATGGTTTTGATTCCATCCTATCGTTATTTTATGAGCAAGGTTTGGTATGGCGGAACGGTGTTGTTTGGCTCCTTTTCAAAATTTAATATCGGACTTGTGTGGTATTATTACAACCTTTGGTCCTTCAACTTTTTGCTTGGCTTTATCGGCATGATTATGGCCACAACGTTTATGACAAACATAACGCTTGGACTTATCACCAGGCTGTTTGAAGCAACAGCACTGTTCTTATGCTTGGGACCTATTGTTGGACTTATGCCAATTGATGGCGAAAATGCCTTCAAATCATGGCGAAAAGAATTTGTTGGCGATGTGATCATGGCCTATGGCGCAATTATTGGAATGAACTTGCTGTTTTTGTTCTTGCCGTATCTGCAGCAAATCACGTTTTTTGACAGCAGCAAAGGTTCGCTGAACAGCATTATGTCCATGGTCTTTGTGATTGTTGCATTGATGGCTGTGAAACAGCTTATTCAACTTGTGTCAAACTTTATTGGCGGCAAAGATGCCGTGAGCGCAGGTGCCGAAGCCAAAAAAGAAGCGGCACAGCCTGCCAAAAAAGCACTTGAAAAAACAACCGCTTTGGTTGCTATTGGAGCAAAGATTGCAAAATTTATTCCTGCAGTTTCTGCCGTGGCGAAGGTGGTTGACAAAGGAATTCAAAAGGCAAAACAAGTTGCAGCAAAAATTGCTGCCGCAAAAGCAAAGGCAAAACAGGCTCTTTCCAAAAATGGACAAAAGGTAGATGTTAGCAAGTCAACTCATGATGAGTTAAAACGACAAAAAATTGATGAGCTTGAAGAAGAAAAGCAACAAACGCAAGCTGAAGGCGACAAGCAAGCAGCTCAAAAGAATTCGGAAGGAGAAAAGCACACAAAGAATGCTGAAAAAGAAAAGCAAAGAGCTGCCCAAGCCCAAAGTGCGGAAACAAAAGATTCGTTTGAAGAATGGCTGCAAAGCGATGGCGATGAAGACTTTGAAGGAGCGAGCGATGCTTTTGACAGAAAACAGGCAAGGGATTTGCGAGAGAAATATCGCAATGATTCAAAAGGCGTAACACCGGAAGAAAAGCAAAAACTCATTGATCAGGCCACTGAAGAATACTCATCTGACTCTGCCAGCCATCACAACCGAAAGGCAGATCTTGAAGCCAAAAAGGCGCAGGAAGCTTTTGCCGAGGCAACGCGAATCAAGCAGGAAACAAGCGAAAAAGTTTCAGCAATTCAAAATCAAATTGACACGGTTTCAAAAGATGATTATGTGCTTGATGGCTACAACATCAAACCAAGCAAGCTTGCAGCGCTAAAGGAATCTGGCAAGGCCAACGCTCCAATGCTAAAAAGCGTGGGTCAAACATTCCTAAAATTTGGCGGCGAAACAATCAGGGCGGTTGGAAGCGTGTTTGGACTTGATGCAATGGTGAAGAGTTTGGACACTGAAACAAAAACCCTTGACAACGCAAAAATTGTTTTAAGAGATTTTGCTCAGAAACTTAAAATTCCAGACTATCAATCCAAAAAGGCGTTCCAAACTCATGAACAACAAGCCGAGCACAAAAAGCAGATTATTGCAGAAAGGGCAACGCTTTCAGATCCAACATCGCATTATGGCTCGGATTATTCAAGGGCTATGACTCAGGCAGCAACACAACTTGCCGAGGCACTCAGGAAATATAAAAATGGCACAAAAGAGCCAAAAAAGTCATAAAAATCTGACAAAAAATGCAAAAAAAACGTAAATTTTGATTAAAAGGAGGAATTATGCAAACAGGATTGCTTGGCAGCTTATGGACAAAACTTGCTGATGTGATAAGTGGCTTTTTTGCCATAATTCCTCAGATCATGTATTTCTTTTTTGCGTCCATAGCCAGCCTTCTTGATCTGTTTCAATGTGTGTTCAGAAAGGTTGCAGGCCTTGATGTGTATTATTACAACGGAGTGGCAACTTCGGACGACATTATCACAGAGTTTATTGAAGGTCTTATTGGCATCAACAACAAATATTCTGCCTTGACAACAGTTTTTTGGTCACTTATTTTGTTTGGCTTTATTGTTTTGATTTTGATGACCATCATCACAATCATTAAGGCGCATTATAATTATGATTCAAAAAAATCATCGCCGATGTATATCTTAAAATCAACCTTGAAAGCAACCTTCACAATGTTTGCAATTCCTGCCGTAACAGTTTTGGGATTATATCTTGGAACGGTGCTGTTTAGGACTCTTGACACAATTACAACTCCGGCATCTCAAGAAACTCTTGAAGGCCATTATGAAGCCGATGCCATTGTCAAATTCAAAAAAGTGTCGCTAACAAAAAATGGCGGCGGGGAGAGATTTGCTTCGTATGATTTCTTTGGCTCAAAAGAGTCGTGCAACACCGAAACCTTTTCAGGAATTTTGTTCAAAGCCTGCACAAAGGATGCAAACAGAGTTAGATATGGGTCATATTCCGTTTCAACTGTTGCAACAAAGGATGAAAACGGGCAAGATATTGAAAACCCTGACACAACAAACAAAAAATGGGATAATGCCGGCGTGTTTTACACAACAAAAACAGAAAATCAAAAAGAAATTGTTGCAACTCAAATCGATTTTGCTTTTGCCAACAATCTCACATTGATTGACACGCAAGCAATTCAATATAAAGGCTATTCCGAAGCTGAAGCCGCAATAGGGTCAACACTGGCGTATGGCCCAAGTGCAACTTTTTCAGCCGGACTAAAAAAGGTTACAAACTTTTCAAAATTCAACGTTGGACTTGTGTGGTATTATTACAATCTTTGGGCTTTTAACTACATTTTGGGCTACACTGGTGCGTTTTTGTGCATAACATTGTTCACAAATGTTTTGTTTGGACTTGTTATGAGAATAATAATTTCAGCGTTCTTGTTTGCTGTTTATCCACCTCTTGTGGGAATAACTCCTTTTGATGAAGGACATGCTGTTCAAAGCTGGAGATCACAATTTATTTCATACATTGTGTCCGCCTACGCGTCAGTTGTTGGAATGAACATCATCTTCCTGATGCTGCCGATTATGGAAACAATCCAATTTTTCAACATTGGCATTATTGACAGCATTGTGCAAATGATTTTGATAATTGCGGCGTTGACGGTTGTAACGCATTTTGTTGAAATTGTTTCAAAATTTATTGGAGCAAAAAACATCAACGAACTTGGAAGTCAGGTCAAAAAGGAAGGCGCAAATCCTGTTATGAGGGGCATTGGCGCAACAGTTGCAACTGGATCGGCGTCTGTGTTTGCAGCAGCAATTCCAATCGTTGCTGTGGGCTCCGCAATCAAAAACGACCCTGACAGTCAAAAACAGATCAATAACGCCAAGGAAAAAATTGGCAAATTTGGCAACAAAATCAAAAACAGCAAATTTGTTCAGTCAATCAAAAATTCAAGAACAAAAATTAAGAGAGCGGCTGGCCAAAACACACTGTCTGGTAAGTTTGTCAGGTTTGGTCAAAAATTTGGACATGCTCTTTATGACCCAGCACGAATGATTTTGGGATTGATGGGTGTTCCAATCAACGATGTCTATGCAAATAATGAATATGAGGAAGTTGTTGAAACCGATGAAGACGGAAATGAAGTTGTTATTCAACGTCTGAAAGGTGGCAAGGGCGTGGACAAGGACGGCAAATCAATCAAGCGAAAGAGCTTCTTCAAAGCGCTTCAAGAAGGTGTTGTTGATTTGAGCAAAGTTGCATTGAAAGGTGCAGGCGAAATCACAGGCGCAAAGCAATTTATCGATTCGCTTGACAAGAGCACAAAGGCTGTTGAAATATACAGAGAACACATCAACAGTTTTGCTCAGCTTTTGCACAACGCAAGATATGGCGGCCAAAAACCATTCAAGCCACCACTTAAGACCGAAAGCGTTAAGGAAGAAAAGGAAATTAATGAAGCCGTCAACGATGCAGTGCCAACAATTTTTGACACAGTGCAAGAAATAAATGAATCAAAACGCTTCTTGCAGCAAATCAAGGAAATTGTCAAAGAAGCAAAGAAATAATGGCGAACGCGTCTAATAAAGTCAAATATTGTTGCTAAAAACAAACAAATTTGATATAATCAAAAACATAAAGGAGGTGCAAAATGCAAATATCAATGCTTGGCGACTGGCTTGCAAAGATTGCTGACTTTTTCCTTGGCATTTTTGCTTTTGTGCCTCAAACAATATATTTCCTTTATGCGTCAATTGCTTCACTTGTTGATGTTTTGCAGTTTTTGATTCGAAAACTTGCCGGTTTGGATGTTTATTGGGTGACCAATTCGGCTGGCGAAAAAGAGCAGCAAACAGGGGACATGGTTGTTTCGTTTATTCGTGGAATTTTGGGAATTGACAAAGTTCAAGGTTATTCAGCAATCACAACAGTTTTTTGGTCACTTGTTTTGTTTGGCGTGATTTTGCTTTTCCTTTCAACAATAATTGCAATCATCAAAGCGCATTACAATTTTGATGCCAACAAATCATCACCAATGAAAATTGTTGGCGGATCACTTAAATATCTTGCAACAATGGCAATTGTTCCTGCAGTCACACTTATGGGTGTTTATCTTTCAAGCGTAATCCTTAGTGCTCTTGACAGCGTTACTTCATCGGCAGGAAGTGCATCAATTGCGGGTGTGTTTGAATCGGGAGCAATTCCAAGGTTGCAGCCTGGCGAAACGTCCACGGGATACACAACGTATTCAAGTTATGACTATTTCTCCGCGGGGAGCTACACAAACAACCCAACTTTTTCGGGAATGATTTTCAAAGTTGCGGCAAACAGCGTGAACAGGGTAAGGCGAAAGGACTATCGGCTTGTCAAATCGCAGCAACCTGTTGCAAGCGGAAACATACACGTGCCTTGGGAAACGTTTTCAATCTTTTATTCGGATGCCCAAGATGATGAAATCTGCCGCGAAGAAATTGCAACGCAAATCGATTATGCTTTTGCCAACAACCTTCGATTAATGGATGGCGTAACGGTTTCGCTTATTCACAATGATGATGCTCATCTTAGCAATTCTTACATTTTGTTCAGCGCATTTTATGCCGGCGGACTTATCAATGTGACAAGCTTTTCAAAATATAACGTTGGCCTTGTGTGGTATTTCTATGACCTGTGGGGATTTAACTGGATTTTGGCATTCTTTGGCGGGGTTATCGTTGCAGTTATGCTTGGAAACATTGTGTTTGGACTTATGACAAGGTTGTTGCAAATCTTTGCACTGTTCCTTATATTCCCAGCACTGATTGGAATTATGCCGCTTGACGAAGGGCAGGCTTTCCAATCGTGGCGCAAGCAATTTATGAGCGACATTTTGATGGCGTTTGGCGCAGTGGTGGGCATGAACATATTCTTCCTGATTTTGCCGTTCTTTAACTCGATATCCTTCTTCGGCAATGTGTTCCTGGATGGAATTATGAATATGTTCGTCATTATGGCAGGACTTACGCTTGTTAAAAAATTCATCGCTCTCACATCCAAGTTTGTTGGAAGTGAAAGTGCCAATGACGTTGGCCAGACAACCCGTCAGGAAGTGACTGCCTCTGCAATGAAAGGTGTGACAAAAACCTTCCAAGCAGGACAAATTGGAACAAAACTTCTCAAACCTGCAATTGGTGCGGCAAGAATTGGAATTGGCGGTGCATCAAATGCGGCAAAACAACAAATGGCTAGAAAAATTGCTAAAGATGCAAATCTTATGATGAGAGGTGATTTGTATCACGACAGGAATTCCAGTGCACAAACAAAAGAAGAGAACAAACTCACTCCTGAAGAAGAAAAGAGATATCAAAAGCTGAAAACCGCACAGAACAAGCAAAAAGACAAGCAAAATGCAAAAGAGCTTAAGAAAATGTCCAAGGATCAAGATTTTGTTAGGGCAATGGGCGGAAACATTACTGGTGAAAACTTTGAAACAGCCCGTGAAGCTTATGACAGATTGCAAACGCTTGACAAGAAAGAGCGTGCTGGCATTTTGAAGAAGGCCGAAGGAATTGAGGACAAAAAGGCTGGCGAAGGCAAAAACTCGTTGCGTGCTGAGCTTGGCATGATGAACACCAAAGGATCTAAAGAAAAATATCAGCAACATCAACAATCCACTCTGGACAAAAAATACAAGCGGGCACAATTTATCAGTCAACTTGTTGGATCAGATCCATCAAAAGTTCAGCGAGGCGAAGCTGTTATCAATGAAAACGGCGAAGTTGAAGTTAAGCAAGGTTCAAATGTGCTTAAAGGCGTTGGAGATGCTGTGCTTGACCTGACAAAAACAACCTTCAAGGCGTTTGGACAACTTTCAGGTGGCTCGGCTCTTTGGAAACAACTTTCAGATGCGGGTGCAATTGATGCTGCAAAGAAGGGCTTCCAAGATTTCGTTACTGCAGCCGGTGGAGATTACACAAAGGGTGTTTGGACAAAAGAAGGCAACTTTATGGGTTGGGAACTTGAAACCAAAGACCAAAAAGACAAACGAAAGAACAAGGAAAATGAACAGGCCCGTGATGCTTTGAATAAACTGCTTCAACAAGATATTGCTTCCAAAAAGCAAGTTGTTGATGCAATCAGAGAGCTGGCAGCAACATTTGAAGCATCGTCAAGATCATCAACCCATCCAGCAGGAAGTTCAAGCACACCACCTTCAAGTGGCGGAGGCTCTGGCGGAAGCGGCGGCGAAGCAAGCTAAGGATAACAAAAAACAAAAAGGCTCAAACATATGAGCCTTTTTTGTTTGCAAGAAAAACAGATAAAATTTTGTCTTAATAAAATCTTATTGCAAATTTTTGATTGACCAATCAAATTTAGATATGATTTATTCATATATCTTATTATATATAATAAACATTCCAAAGGGGATTTGTGGTTAAAGTTTTTTAAAAACTTTGGGTTAAAAAAACAAAAAACAATGAAAAATATTTTGGCGTTGGATGGCAAAAAGCCTTTTAAAACAGGCAAAAATGTGAACACGCGGCAAGGTTGTGGCGGCAAAATTAAATTTTCGAAAAAAAGTTTAAAATTTTTAAAAATTTTTTGAAAAAATTGTTGACAATTTATTTCGTCATGTGGTAGTATATCAATGCTGACCATCAAGGAAGCGGCTGAAGCTGTGGGTCAGCAAGAACCTTGACAACTACATAACAGTAAGATATCAAATATCAGTTTACGAGTTATCTGCAAACGAAAGTTTGTTATGAAAATGAGTAATACGAGTATTTGCATATTTCAATTTTTAAGTGTTATCTTTAAAATCTTTAGATAATAGTGAAAATGCTAAGAAATCCAATTATATGATTAAGCTACAAAGAGCATATGGGGGATGCCTTGGCACTAGGCGCCGATGAAGGACGTGATAAGCTGCGATAAGCTACGGTGAGATGCACGTAATCTGTGACCCGTAGATTTCCGAATGTGGCAACACAGCACCAAGCAAGCGGTGTTATCATTGCACGAACAAAATAGTGTAATGAGGGGAACTCACTGAACTGAAATATCTTAGTAAGTGAAGGAAAAGAAAGTAAACAAACGATTGTGGGAGTAGTGGCGAGCGAAACTGCAAGAGCCCAAACCTAGGGCAGAAATGTTCTAGGGGTTTAGGACCTCATCAAAAGAG
>CANQRE010000011.1 GCA_947626175.1 uncultured Clostridia bacterium | reverse complement strand
CTTGTTTCACAATCTGACAACAACACAATCAGATCGAAGTTTGCTTTGTCGGCATTTAATAAAAACAACATGCCAGCAAAAACAACTACGCAGTCGCTTTCTGGAGATGCAAAAGACAAACATATTGTTGTTACGAAAAGAAGCAAGGTTGATGTTTCTAATTCAAACAGCCTGTTTGGCGGAATTGACCTTCAAACTCCAGCTACTCAATTCCTTGGCATAACATTCTCCCCAAATGAAATCACAACCGACACATTGTTTATTGAAGACTCGGGAATCATGCGCTCAGTTGACGAATATTATTCGCTCACAAAATCCTATGTGATTTCAACGGGAGAAAATAACGAAGCAAGAAGCTACTTGTATAAAAAATCGTTCAAAGTGGCAAGAGCGCTCAGCTTCTTCAATGACGGACTTGGCAACTCGACAGCATTGAACATTAAAAAAAAGGATTACACTACCAACCCGGCAAATCCGCAAAAAGGTGAAGTCGTGGAAGATTACATTGTTGATCTAAACGTTTGGGCAGCAAAAGCAAAAATGGCTGCGGCAAACATTGATGGAGAAAAGCCAAACAGGAATTCTCTAACACAAGGAGCTTTTGAAAGTCTTGAAAAATTGATTTCAGAAAATCCTTCAAAAGTTCGATTTGCAATTGGTGATGATGACTCAACTGCACACTTTGAAGGAAACACTTTACACACCGGCAGCAAATACACACTTAATGACCAATACATTTTGATCAACATATATGTCAAGTCATCGGGCGGGCCGTTTGTGGACTTTGCAGAATCTTCGTCAAGCGACATGCTGATGGATATTGTTTCCGACAAGCACGGCACATTTAGAATTATTTTGAAAGGCTAAGCTCTGCGATCCAACGCAAAATGCCAAAGAGATGAAAATCTCCTTGGCATTTTTTTTTGTTTGGGGTATAATGAATGTATGCATTGGATTTACTGGGTTTTGATTGGTGTGTGCATTGTGGTTTTGTTAAACTTGCTTTTGCTGGCAAGTATGATTTTTCTTGAAAAAAAGAAACCGCAAACAATCATTGCGTGGCTTGCAATTCTCACTTTTCTTCCTGTGATTGGCTTTGTGTTTTATGTTTTGCTTGGAAGCGGCCTAAGCCCACGAGTTAAAAAAATGATCAAAAAAAAGGCAATTTCGGAAAGCGATGTCTTAAAAAATATTCGCGGACTTAAAACGTTTGGCGAAGTGAGCGGGGCAAAAACGCTTTCAAAGGATAGTGACCTGATGAAACTTTGTTTTGAAATGGGAGCGTATCCTTGCCTTGGAAATGATGTCAAAATCTTTTGCCATGGCTACGAAAAAATTGCCGTTTTAAAGCAAGATTTACTTGCCGCAAAAAAAACAATCAACATGGAATATTATATTTTTGCAAACGACCGGGTCGGGCGTGAAATCATGGACATACTCATTCAAAAAGCAAAGGAAGGAGTCAAGGTCAAGCTTATTTATGACGCAATCGGCAGCAAAAAAACACCGCGAAGATTTTTTTTAAAACTCAGAAAGGCGGGTGGCGAAATTGCCGAATTCTTTCCACCATTTATGCACATCCGCTTGCTTAATCTCAAGCTCAACTATCGCAACCACAGAAAGATTGTTGTGATTGATGGAAAAATTGCTTACACCGGCGGCATAAACATCCGCGATGACCACATGGGTGCAAACAAACGCCTTTCGCCTTGGCGTGATGCAAGCATTCGCATTGAAGGCGGCGGAGCATTTCCGCTTCAAAACATCTTTCTGGATGACTGGCGTTACACCAAAAATGACAAAACCGATGCAAATCAATATATCAAGCAGTATTTTCCAACTCCAGAAAGGAAGGGTGACACCGCTTTGCAAATTGTGACGTCCGGCCCTGACAGCAAAGTGCAAAAAATCAAAGAAGTGTATATCAAAATGATTGTCAGCGCAAAAAAGCGTGTTTGGCTGCAAACACCTTACTTTGTTCCTGACGAAGCGTTTGTGTCGGCGCTTACAATTGCGCAAAAAAGTGGAGTGGATGTCAAAATCATCATGCCGGCAAAGCCTGACAAAAGGCTTGTGTATCTTCCTTCGCTTTCCTATGCACGTGAGATTGCTGAATCGGGCGTGAAAATATATTTTTACAACGGATTTATGCATGCAAAAACGCTGCTTGTGGATGACAACAAACTTTCGATTGGTTCATGCAATTTGGACAATCGTTCATTTGGACTTAACTTTGAATGCACCGCAATCATGTATAGCGAAAAACTTAATGCCGAATATGCCCAGTTGTTTGAAGAAGACTTGGCTTCGTCAATTCCTGCTGACAAAAATTATTTCAAAACAATTCCGCTTGCAGCCAGATTTGGACAATCGGTGTTCAGGCTGCTTGCCCCAATACTTTAAAAAAACAGACCTTTCAGTCTGCTTTTTTTAAAACCCGCTCAAGTTCTTTGACAATTTTTGTTGCAGAAGCATCATAGTAAAGCGCAATGTTGCTTTCAGGAAGATCCTTAAAAATTGTTTGCCCACGCTTTTTTGGGCTTTTTACATTCACTTTCACACTGACGTTTTTTGTCGAAAAGATTTCAGGCTTTGCAAGCGCCATAACTGCGCACAAATCGTGTGTTGCAAACTTGTCATTTGGAAGGAGCAAATCACGATAGCCGGAGTAAAGCTTGCTCACAAATTTTCCGCATTCGCCAAAGGATTCAAACTTGTCAAGCTCTGGTTGAGTTATGAACGTGTTGATTCCAATTTCCTTTGGGCTGAATAATATTGGAATTTTGCTTTTGACCAAAATTTCACATGCTTCAGGGTCGGAATAAACATTAAATCCCGCGTATGGCGTAACGCTGCCAGTGCCATCGATTGATCCGCCCATCAGCAAAAGCTGCTTGATGAAAGGTTTTATTTCAGGATATTTTTGAAGGGTAAGGGCAATGTTTGTGAAAGGCCCAAGCCCCATTATTGTGATTTCGCCTTTGTTTTGCATAACTGTGTCGCGTATTGCTTCACAAACGCCATAGGTTGGGGTGTTGATTGTTTTGAGTTTTGTTTTGCCAATTTTTGCCATTCCACCAAGTCCTTTTTCGCCGTGAACAGAAAGTCTTGGAAAATCCGTTCCCAAAATTGAGCATGAAAAACCTGACACCACTTTGACTGGCACAGGTGAAAATTTTTCGGTGACAAACAATGCGTTTTTGGTTGTTTGTTCAATTCCAACATTGCCCGCAACAACGCTGACAAGCTTGACATCAAACTTGCCGCACAAATAGGCATAAATCATTGCCACTGCATCGTCAACTCCAGGGTCAACGTCCAAAATTATTTTTTGTTTTTTCATTTGTTTTCTCCGCTTTTTTATATTTTATCACATTTGCAAAAAAAATCATAACATGAAAAGGGGAAAACCCCAAAGGAGTTATTATGTGTAATTTTTTTTGCTGGGGTGGAAACAACTGTGTAAATAGATGTCCATCCTATCCTTACTATCCATCAAATTATGTTGAAAGATTTAATGTTGTGTCTGGAATTGTTGGCCCAACTGGTCCAGCCGGTCCAACAGGTCCTGTGGGTCCAACCGGCCCGACAGGTCCGACAGGACCTACGGGTCCTACAGGAACAAGTCCAATTGCAAGTGTGAACGCTTTCACATCAACAAGCACAACAGGCGGAGTTGCTTACAGCGATTTTTCAGTTCTTGCAAATGTTCCGGCAGGCAACACGGATGTGACTGCAACTGTTGGCGGATTGTCGTTTGGAACAACGGGGCTGTATGAAATCATTGAAACAGTGACAATTGACAACACTTCAGGCGGCACTCCAGTTACTGTTGCAACCGAGATTGGCGGAGTGGCGGTTCCAAGCCTTGCCATTTCAGTTGCAAACACAGATAGCGAAACTGTGACAAGACGTGCTTTTGTCAACGTCACGGAAGGGCAGGTTTTGACCGTGACACCTTCCAATGTTGCAAGTGCAGTGTATGGTCCTGTTCAGCTGATTGTTAACAGATTGTCTTAACAAAAAAAACCTTGCCGTTTGGCAAGGTTTTTTCATACTTTTATTTCAATTGATCTGGAAGCTCCGCTTCTTATAACAAAAAGAGTTAAAGTGTCGCCAGGTCTTAACTTAAGCAAAAATTCTTCAAACTCAAAGCTTCGTGAAAAGTTTATGTCGCTGCCATTGTTGATTTTTGCTGCAACAATCATGTCGCCATTTTGAACTTTGTTTCCAAAAGTTGCATTTGCCACATAAATTTCTTCTTTGATCACGCTTAGCTCAAGCGTTGAATCATAAACTGCTTTGGAGTTTTTTCCAACAACATCAAAGCCAAGCGAATATTGTTTCAAGTTGGAATATGATTTTGTTTCATAGCCATAAATAATGTTGTCTGCAACGCCTGTTACAATTGAAATTGGGATTGCGCTTCCAATGTTTTCAGCGTCATCCACGCCGGCATTGCAAATTCCAAGCAATTTTCCCGTTTCATCAAACAGTCCGCCGCCAGAGTTTCCATTGTTGATTGGTGCATCAGTTCGAATGCAGCGAATAACAAGATCTTCAAAATCGGAGTATCTTATATATTCGCTTTCAACGCTCACAACTCCCGTTGTTGCGCTCAAATGCTGCCCAAGGGCGTTTCCAAAAGCAAAAACTGATTGGCCAAGGTGTGCAGGGGCGGAAGAAATTTCGGTTGCCTTGGGAAAATCTGATTTCAAAATATCGCTTTTTGAAGCCTTTAAAACTGCAATGTCATTTTCAACCGACAGGCCAATGCAAGAGCAGCTGATCGCTTGCTCGCCATACACAATTTCGGAGCCGCCATTTTTTTCTGTGACAAATGTGCCTTCGCTTCCATATGTTTCAATCCAAATTTGTGAAGCAATGCTGTCGGAAGTCAAAAAGTCGGAATCATACACATTGTGTGCGTTTGTGACAATGTAAGCGTTGCCAGTGTTTTTGTCCAGGGAGTAAATAACTCCTGATCCTGCCCCCAAAATTGTTCCACTCAAAGTTTTGCCGGTTGCATAAACACTCACGGTGCTTCGAGCAGCAAGATTTATGCTTTTTTCAAGTGACGATGTTGTGATTTCATTCACCGACACGGTTGGCGAAACATATTTGGTTTCAACTCCGCATCCAGCAAACAATGCAACAAAAGGAACAAACAGCAAAAGTGGTAAAACAAATTTAAATTTTTTCATATCAGCCTCACAACAATAATTATAAACATTTTAATCGTTATTTGCAACATTTTACAATATTTAAGCGTGTAATATGATTTTAGTTGATTTTTTGTTAAAAAAATGCTAAAATAGCCCGACTGAATTTGTTAAGGGGGTGCGTGATATGGAAAGTGAGAAAAAATATTTGGCAAATGTTGAAGAAACAATAGACTCCCTAATAAAAAATATCAACGCTGAAAAGGACGAGCTGCAAAAGTTTTACAAGCAAACGCAAGCGGAATTTTCAGTTTCGTTTTATGAAAGCGACAGCGAACAGATTTCAAGATATAAAACAATTTTGGCTGAAACCGAAAACAAAACATATCTTTTGCAAAAACACGCCGAAAAACTGGCTTCACAAAAGCAGCGACCATATTTTGCAAGAGTTGATTTTCTTGACAATGAAAGCTCTTTAAGCAGCAAAATATACATAGGTCTTGGCCACATTGCAAACGAAAAGCAACAATTTGTTTATGATTGGCGTGCTCCAATCTGCAGCCTTTATTATGATTATGACGAAGGCGATGCGTCTTATGAATCTCCAGACGGAGTTGTGAACGGAAAAATCACCTTAAAGCGTCAATTTGGAATTGAAAATGGAGAGCTGAAATATTTCGTTGACACAAAGCAAAACATAAATGACGAAATTTTGCAACAAGTTTTAAGTCAAAATTCTTCAACAAAAATGCGTGAAATTGTTTCGTCAATTCAAAAAGAGCAAAATGCCCTTATTCGTGAAGAAAAATTCCGCACAATCTTGGTTCAAGGCGTTGCCGGATCAGGAAAAACAAGCATTGCTTTGCACAGAGCAGGATATTTGCTGTTTAAGCACAGAAATGACTTTTCAAGTTCAGATGTTTTGATTCTTTCGCCGTCCAATTTGTTTTCAAGTTATGTCAGCGATGTTTTGCCAGAGCTGGGAGAAGAAAATGTTATTGAAATGACCTTTTCACATATCGCCAAAACGGAACTGAAAAAACCCCTTCAATCAAGAGAAAAACTTATTGACGAAATTTATTCTGCAAAAGACCAAACAAAGCTCAATGAAATTGCATTTAAGTCGTCTTTTGAATTTTTGGATGAGCTTTTAAAGTTTTTGAACGATGTTTATGCCGGCTTGTTTGATCCAAAGGATTTGGTTTTCAAGCCAAAAGATGCAGGGCAGGACTCATACAACGCGTTCACTTTCACTGGCGAAGAAATGCGGAAACTTTATTTTGAAGTTTTTGGCCATTTGCCTGTTGACAAACGAATTGATTACATGGCAGATCACCTTGTTGAGCGCTTTGGCTTAAGACCAAACGAAGTTGAGCTTATAAAACCAAGATTCAAGGCCATGCTTTACAAATTTTTCCCAATTTCAGATGTTTTCAAAATTTGCAGTGTGTTTTATTCAAGGCTGGGATTGTCGGCGCCAAGTTTTGACACCATTGCCTATGAAGATGTTGCGCCGCTTTTGGTCATAAAGGAGTTCACCCAAGGCTTAAGCCATGATTACAGCGTGAAATATGTGATCATTGATGAAATGCAAGATTTCACTCCTGTTCATTTTTACTTTTTCAATCGAATTTGGGATTGCCCAAAAATTATTTTGGGCGACATCAATCAGTGCATTGAAAAAACGCTGTCAAAAAAATATTTGTTAAGCCTTGCAAGATTTTTGAAAGCAAAAACAATTGTGCTTAACAAAACGTATCGCTCAACAAAACAAATCTCTCAATTTTGCGAAAACTTGATTGGCCTTAAAGGAGTGATAAATTTCAGCCGTGATGGGGATGAACCGCGAGTTCTCAAAACAAATTCAACCGAACAAGCCATTGTCAAACTTGTCAAAGAAAACGAAAACAAATATGCTCACACTGCAATTGTTTGCAAAACAAGCAGCGAAGTTGACAAGCTTGAAAAAATGCTTGAAGGCAAACTTAAGGTGGAAGTTATTGTTGGATCGGACCACAGTTTTGACTATCCGCTTGTGCTTACAACAGCTTCAACAAGCAAAGGAATTGAGTTTGATCATGTGATAATTCCATTTGTTGACGAGGCAAATTATCGCTCGCCACTGGACAAAAATTTGTTATATGTTGCCTCAACCAGGGCCCTTCATCAGCTTGAAATAATATACGAAAACAAAAAATCAAAGTTCCTAAAAAAGGCATGAATATACAAAAAACGGCAAAAGATAAAGTTGTTGAAACAAGGAATGAGTGAATATAGTAAATCGCAGCTTGCAAAAAGCAAACAAAAACAATTCTCACTGCCAACGAAAAATGGGCGAAACACGGCTATAGAAGCAAAAAATACTGTGGAAATGTGGATAACTTGGCAAAACATGGCCACTTTATCCACATAAACCGCCAATTTGCATAAAAATAAACTGTTTTGCATAAATATTTGTTTGTGGAAATGTGGATAACTTTATTGTGGAAAAACTTGTCAAATTTTTGAGATTGTCAATTCGTTTGACAATTTTTTTTTATTAGATTACACTTTTATTTAAGTTAAAGGAGCAACAAGATGGACAAAAAAATTTCACCACGAAGGCTTGCAGGATTTTGGGAACTAACCCCAGAAAAAGAAATGCTTTTTGAAGAAATGATCGACAAGATCAAAAGTGTTTTCCGTATTCATGGTTTTTTGCCACTTGACACTCCCGTGATGGAACTTACTGAAGTTTTGCTCGCAAAAAGTGGAGGCGACATTGACAAGGAAATTTATCGCTTTGTCAAAGGCTCGACCGATGCCTGCCTTCGATATGATTTCACTGTTCCGCTTGCAAGATATGTTGCAATGAATGAAAATGAAATTTTGTATCCTTTCAAACGTTTTCAAATTGGAAAAGTGTATCGTGGAGAAAGGCCGCAAAAGGGCAGGTTTAGAGAATTTTATCAATGTGACGCCGATATTGTTGCTGAAGGAAATCTTTCGCTTGCAAATGATGCTGAGTGTGTGAAACTTTATGAAGACATTTTTTCGGCTTTGGGCATAAAGGGACATGTTGAAGTTTCAAGCCGAAAAGTTTTGTTTGGCCTTGTCAAATCGTTGGGACAAGAAGAAAGATATAATGAAATTGCCATCATTCTTGACAAAACAGACAAAATTGGACAAGATCAAGTTCAGCAGCAACTTCTTGAGCTTGGGTTGTCAAAAGGCGCGTGCCAAAAACTTTTGAAATTTATTTCGCTTTGTGGCGATGAAAAAGTGTTAAAAACAGCAAAAAGTCTTTCAAATGATCAAATGTTTTGCGAAGGGCTTGACGAACTTGAAAAAGTGTTTGAGTTCTTAAGATCTATGGGCTGCCAAAGTGCGGAAATAAACTTTGGAATTATTCGTGGGCACAATTATTACACCGGCGTTGTGTTTGAAGCCTTTTTGGATGAATATCGCTCAAGTGGAGCTGTTGGAGGCGGAGGACGATTTGACGAGCTTGCAAGTTATTTCAGCCAAAAACATTTGCCTGGTGTTGGAATGAGCATTGGACTTAGCAGATTGTTTGCGATTTTGGATGGCAACAACGTGCTTTCGCAAAGCGTTTGTGCTGCCAAGGTTGCAATCATTCCACTTGGCGAAACACTTTCAAAATGTTTTGAGCTGTGCTCGCTTTTGCACAAAAACGGAATAAGCGCATTTGTGCTTGGCGAAGAAAAAACATTTAAGTCCAAACTTAAGGACGCCGCAAAAAGGGAAATTCCATTTGTTGCCATTATTGGCGAAGATGAAGTAAAACAAGGAAAAGTTGCAATCAAAGATATGCAAAATTCCACACAGCAGGTTGTAACGTTTGACGAAGCAATAAAAATGTTGAGGTGAAAAATGCTCGTTGTTATTGAAGGGGTTGATTGCTCTGGAAAGGAAACACAATCAAAAATGCTTGTTGAAAAACTTAAGAGTCAAGGCAAATCGGCAATCAGATTTCAGCTTCCGTTTTATGATTCGCCAACAGGAAAAATAATTGCAAATCCATATCTTGGAAAGGACGGGAAAAGCTGGTTTAAGGAAGGAGCAACGCATGTTGACCCTTATGTTGCATCACTGTTTTATGTTGCGGACAGGGTGTATAACTTAAACAAAATCACGCAGGCAATGAAAGAATATGATGTTGTTGTTTTGGACAGATATTTGTATTCCAACATGGCTCATCATGGCTGCAAACTAAAGCCAAAGCAACGAACTCAGTTTTTTGAATTTATTGAAAAATTGGAAATTGAAATGCTCAAAATGCCAGTGCCAGATGTCAGACTGTTTTTGTTTGTTCCTTCCAAAGTTGTGAGTGAACTTAAACGCAAAAGAAACGAAAAACCTGACGAGCATGAAAAAGATGTTAAATATTTGCAAGAAGCGGAAAAAACATATATTGAAATTGCAAAAAGATATGATTTTAAGCAAATAAATTGTGCCCCAAAGGGAAAAATGAGATCGCCTGAAGACATTTCAAACGAAATATATAAAAAATTGTATGAATGACGCAATAAAACAAAAACTCAAACTCTTGCCAACAAAAAGTGGCGTGTATGTTATGAAAAATGTTCACGGCACTGTCATTTATGTTGGCAAAGCAAAAAGTTTGAAAAACAGAGTTAGCCAATACTTTCGCTCATCTCCAAAGCCGAGCAAAGTGCAGGCGATGGTGGACAATATTGACGACTTTGAATATTTCATAACAGTGTCGGAGCGTGACGCTCTTGCACTTGAAAGCAATTTGATAAAAAAATATCAGCCGCACTATAACATTTTGTTAAAGGACGGCAAGGCTTTCCCATATATTGCCATAAACATGCAAGATCCTTTTCCAAAGCTTCAGGTTTTGAGAAAAATTGGCAAGCCGGGATACAAATATTTCGGTCCATATTTTGCTGGGCTTAATGCTGCTGAAATTGTTAAAACTGCAAATGCCGCGTTTGGTCTGAGAACATGCAACATGAAAATCACTCCCACTTCAGTTGCAAAAAGGGAATGCCTAAACTTTTTTCTTGGCCTTTGTTCAGCTCCTTGCACAAAAAGAGTGAGTCAGCAAGAATATGCCGAGCGTGTTAAAAAAGCAATCAATTTCTTGAGCGGGAATGACGATGAAATTGAACAGGTGTTGCAAAAAAATATGATGGAAAGTGCTGAAAATGAAAATTTTGAAAGCGCATTGCAATCCCGCGACAGGCTGAAAATGGTGCAAAAGCTCAAACAACGCATTGTGGCAAACATGCCAAAAGACGTTGATAAGGATGTGTTTGCATATGTCACAGATGGGCTTAACGGAGTTATCACAAGCATGGTGATTCGTGGCGGAAAAATTTTGGGAGTTTTAAACTACCCAACCCAGGACGCAAGCTTGGAAGAAGAACAAACGCTTTTTGAGTTTGTTAGACAATATTATGAAAATCTGATTGTGCCTGAAGAAATAATCTTAAGCCATGACATTGTTGACAAAGAACTTTTGTTTGAAAGCATTGGAAAAAGGCCAAGGCTTGTTTCAAATCCGCATGGAATAAATTTAACGCTGCTTAAAATGGCAAAAGAAAACGCAAAAGATTATTTGGAAAAACACATTGAAAAAAGTAAACTTAAGTTTGCAAACACAATTGGGGCGCTTGAAAAATTGCAACAGGCGCTTGGGCTTAAAAGTTTTCCAAACAGGATGGAATGCTATGACATTTCGCATATTAGCGGAACAAACAAAGTTGCTTCAATGGTTGTTTTCAAAGGCGGCGAGCCTTCAAAGGCGGATTACAGAAAATTTAAGATAAAGCTTGTTGAAGGCTCAAACGATTTTGCTTCGCTTCAGGAAGCGTTGCGAAGGCGGCTTAAACGGCTTAAGGAGCAAAATGGCGAAAGCTTTGATGAAAAGCCCGACCTGATTGTTATCGATGGCGGAAAGGGGCAGCTTTCTGCTTGTCAGGAAGTTTTGAAAGAAAGCGGATTCCAAATTGAAATGATTTCACTTGCAAAACGAATTGAGGAAGTTTTTGTTCCAAATCAAAGTGAGCCTGTTATGCTTAAATATGCAAGTGCCGAACTCAAACTTTTGCAACGGATCAGAGATGAGGCGCACCGCTTTGCAATCACATTCCATCGCATGACAAGAACAAAGGCTCAAACGCAAAGTGAGCTTGAAAGCATAAAAGGCCTTGGAATGAAAAAACAAATGGCGCTTTTGGAAGCGTTTGGCTCAATTGAAAACATCAAAAACGCAAGCATTGAAGAGTTTTTGATTGTGCCGGGAATTTTTGAATCATTGGCGATTGAAATTTACAAGCATTTTCATCAGCAAAATTCTTAAAACAATCAAAAGTGCCTTGCTTAAAGGCACACTTTATGTTTTGAAATGAATTACCTTTCAAAAAAAATGATGCCAAATCATTTACTTTTTTAAAAATATTTGCTAAAATATAAACGCTTGCAAAACACACGCGCCCATAGCTCAACTGGATAGAGCGTTGGTCTACGGAACCAAAGGTTGGGGATTCGAACTCCTCTGGGCGCACCAGAAATTTTGCCAGTTGAGCGCTCAACTGATAACAATTCTAACGAATTGTTGCGACTGCGTCGAATTCATGCAAAACAGTGCAAGCACATTTTGCCTGTCTTCTCCTTGTCTTAGAGCGTTGGTCTACGGAACCAAAGGTTGGGGATTCGAACTCCTCTGGGCGCACCAGAAAAATTATTTAAATGTTTTTTGCCAAAAAGGCGTTAGAATATTTTTCTTGACCGGTTATTTCATCTCCAAACCAATCGGGCGGGACAAAATCTTCAGCGCTTTTTTTGTTTGGAAATTCAACTTCGACGGTAGAGCTTTTCAATTTTGCTGAGGCATAGTCGTCAACTTCGGCAACAAGACCGCTTTCCAAAGCAAAAAGGCTGCGAGTTTTTTGAATTGTGCGATCTGCTTGTTGAACATATTTTTCAAACTCATCTTGCGAAATTTCCTTTTCTTGTTCATATCTCATAAAGCCCGAGCCAAATTTTTCGCAATAATAATATTTTCCATCAAACATTCTTGCTCTTCGCTCATGTTCCACGCAAGGCAAATAGGCGGTGAAGATTTCAAATGTTTTCAAACATTGCGGACGCTTTTTGCTTGGCTCAACAAAAAACTTTCGCTCGATTTCGGGACTGGATTTTGACATATCAGCAACTTGCTTCCATCTGTTTTGAACATCTAAAACAATTTGATTTACGCAATCTTCGCTTGTTTTCAAGGTCTTATAAGGCAAGCCATTTTGCTTTAATATTTCTTCAAGCTTAGCGGCAATTTGATCTGCTTCACTTTCAGTTTGCGTTCTGCCTTCAAATTTGTATTCATGTTGCCTAACAAGAAAATAATTCAAGTTGTCAAAAGTTTTGTGCGCACTTAGGACAAGCTCGTTAAAAACTTTTTCCGGCGCCGAAAATTGGCTTTCATACAGCTTGCCATAATAAATTGATTGAACAAGCGGCGAATCGGTGACAACAATGTCAATTTGGTCGCGCAACTTGCTTATTTCAAAAAGTTGATTGCTGAAAATAAGCAGTTGATTTTTTAACCTTGTGAAGTTTTTTTCATAAACTGAGCCTTTTATATATTCAGGCACATATTCACACTTAAACCCAAGCATTTTCAGCTTTGCAAACACAGCTGCGGCAAGAGTGCTTTTTCCGCTTCCAGGTCCGCCAATCAAATTGACAACAATTGTGTTCATATTTTCTCCTTTTGTGTAGTTTTTACGCATTTGTTTTTTATTTTAAAAGGCTCCAAGGCCTTTTAATTGAATTTATACAATTTTCCTGGCTTTGAACCCGATTTTGTGTCCATAAGCCCTGTGTCGGAAATAATGTTTTTTTGCAATAGTTTTTTTCGAAAGTTCCTCCGATCGATTGGCTTGTTTAATATGCTTTCATATGCTTTGTGAATTTGCGGCAAGGTGAAAGAGTTTGGAAAGAGCGATTTTAAAACAGTGCTGTCAAAAATTTTTTGTTTTAAAAATTCAATGGCCTTTTCTAAAATTTCTTGATGGTCGTATGCAAGTGGGGGAACACGGTCAATCAAAAACCAATCGGCGTCAGAAGTTTTTGTTGTTTGACGCAAAAAGTTAACTTTTTCGCTGTCAACAACGCCGATATATGCAATTGCAATCATGCGCATAACAGGGCTTCGTTTTGGGTTAGAAAAAACGTCGAACTTTTCAAACTTGATGTTTTTGAGATTTGTTTTTTCAAACAGCTCTCTTTCCATTGCGTGGTCAACAGTTTCGTTGTTATAGCATGCACCGCCAACAAGCATCCACTTGTCTTTGAAAGGAAGGTTTTTTCGCTTTAATAACATCACCTTAAACTTTCCGTCTTCAACTGTGAAAAGTGCCAAAACAACATGAATTCCTTGATTTTTGTATAGCGGATTTTTTGAGTTCACACAATTTCTCCTTTACGATTTTATTATATGCGTAAAAAATACGCATGTCAAGCGAAAGAAGAAAAATATAAAAGAAAATTGTTGCTTTTTGTTTGTAAGGGCAAGGCGGATTTTGATATAATGGCAAAAAGGAGAAAAAGTATGAAGCCGCCTATTTTGGATTTTTTTAAGGGTGATGACGTTATAAGTGGGTCGTTTGTTTCAAAAAGACCTGAAAACGTTAAATTTAAAAAATATCTTGAGCAAAAGGGGATTGACACGGCACTTTTGGTTTTTACAAAGGAAGAAGAACTTTCTGCAAGTTTTTCTCCGCGTTTTCTCAAAAAAGTTTTTGCACTTATAAACGTGTCATTTTCGATTCCGATTTTTGCATATAAAAACAAATTTTTGATTGCAATCACGCCGCTTGGAGGACCTGCTGCAGCAGACGGAGTGATGAGCGAGCTCGCATTTCTGGGCATAAAAAACTTTTTTGCCTGTGGGTCAGCTGGGCAAATAGATGAAAAAATCAACCCAACGGAATTTGTGCTTGTCCAAAAAGCAATCAGAGATGAAGGAACGTCATATCACTATCAAAAGCCATCAACATATATTTCAACAAATGCTGAGCTTACAAATTTTGTGGCGGAATATTTTAAGGGTAAGGGTTACAAATATCATCTTGCCACAACTTGGACAACAGATGCGTTTTACAGGGAAACCCCATTGGCGATTGAAAAGCGCAAAAAACAAGGTGCTTCATGCGTGGAAATGGAATGTGCGTCATGGTGTGCTGTGGCCAAATTTCGTGGGCTAAAGTTTGCGCAAGTGTTATATTTTTCCGATTTGGTCAAACAAGGAGCGTGGGATTGGCACAAAACAAAAGATGATCTCAAAACGCTGGTGATAAAAATCATGATCGATTGCGTTGAAATTTTTGTGAAAAAATAGTGCTTCGGCATTATTTTTTTATCAAAAACGTGCCTTAAAACATATAAAGTTTTTGTTAAGGGGGAGATATGGAAAACAATATAAAAATGGTTTTCAGTTTTTTGGCACGAAGCAAGCCTTATGCTTTTGCAAACATAAAGGGCGGCGAAAAATATCCGCAAATTGAAGGCAAGGTTGAATTTTATGCGCTTGGCGAAGGAACGATTGTGGCAACTCAAATTTCATCGCTTCCAAAAACTGAAACTCAAATTTTTGCCGAGCATATTCACGAAGGCGAAAGCTGCAAAGATGATTTCAAGCAAACTTTGGGGCATTACAACCCTTCTGACGAGCCTCACCCATGTCATGCTGGTGACATGCCGCCACTTTTTTCAAATGACGGAAATGCTTTTTCGGTTTTTTATACAACTCGTTTTGTGGGCAAACAAATTTTGGGAAAAACTGTTGTTGTGCATGAAAATCCGGATGATTTTTCGTCACAGCCGGCAGGAAATTCGGGCGAAAAAATTGCGTGCGGCGTGATTGAAGAAGTGCCTGTCACAGCTTCGTTTTGGCGAAGATAGCTGTTTTGCTTTGTGAATAAGTTAAAAAATGATATACTTTTGTTATGAATTTTGATTACGTTCACAATAAATTTGCTTTAAACAAACTTAAGCTCAAAAAATATGGCTTTAGCCAAAGTGAAGGCGGTTATTTTTTGGAAAAGCAACTTCCCGTGGAAGGTTTTGTTGCCAAGGTTAAAATTGACGACAAAACTTTTGTCATAGATATTTTTGACACCGAGGCTCAAAGCGATTATTTTTTGACAAATGTTGAGCAAGCCGAAGGCTCGTTTGTGGGCGGGCTAAAAAAACAGGTGTTTGATTTAAGAGATGACATTGTTAGCAATTGTTTTTCATCTTTTTCAGTCAAAGAAAAAGTGATTGATTTTATGAAGTCGCGTTTTGATTCAGATGCCGAATTTCCATGGGAAGACGAAAACATTATTTTCAGAGTAAAGTCGTCAACAAAATGGTTTGCTCTCATCATGACAATTCCGGCCGAAAGGTTGGGGTTGAAAAGCAAAGAGCTTGTTGACGTGTTAAATCTCAAGCATGACCCACTAGATATGCAAAATTTGTATGACGGAAAAAATATTTTTCCTGCATATCACATGAACAAAATTCACTGGCTAACCATTTTGCTTGACAAAAACATTGATTTTGCAAAAATTATGAAGCTTGTTTGTGAAAGCTATGATTTGGTTGAAAATAAAAAATAAACGCAAAAATTGCGTTTTTTTGTTAAAATATTGACATTTTTTATCAAAAACAAATCAAAATCATATTTTTTCCCTAGTTAAGCACAATAATGTTATGCAAACATTAAAAAACTTTTTGCTGTATATCAGCGCCTTTATGCCAATGTATTTTTTGGTGCTTTTAAAACTTGTGGTGGAAATAATCAATCACAATCTTTCTTTCAATGTTCTCAACACCATAAATTTGGTTACCCTTCTTTTGCTTTTGGGGCTGAGCGTTTGGGGACTTTTGTGGAACGTTAAATATAACAATGACGAAGCAAAAGAAATCACAATTTTGTCAAAACACAATATAACGGATCAACACTTTTTGGGATATTTTTCGCTGTTTGTGTTTTTTGCAATTCCGCTTGATCTTTCGCTTGTTTCCGCGTTTTGCATATATGTTGCAATTCTCATCATGATTGGAATTGTTTACATCAACAATTCGCTTTATTACATCAATCCTTTTCTCAATTTGCTTGGCTTTAACTTTTATGACATCACATATATGGAAGCTGGCTCAACGCAAAAGAAAAATGCAAAAATATTTTATCGCGGCGATCTTGTGATTGAAAACAAAACATATTTTGTCAAACTCAAAAATGAAAACTTTTGTTTTGTTGACAAGAAAAAAACAAAAAAGTCATGAAAAAAATTCCTTCTCAATTTTTGGCAAGCAAATCGGCTTATTTTGGCTTTGAGGCGATTGAATGGGTGGCGTCTATTTTTTCGTTAAGCTTGCTTTTGCCATATATGACCTATTCATTTGAAAAGTGGCGGGTGGAGCAAAGTCAAATAAGCGGCCATCAGCTTTATTTTTTGGGAAAATTGTGGCAAGCGTATGTTATATATTTGGCTTGGCTTTTTGTTTATGTTGGATTTTCGGCAATAAGCAATTTGGTGTTATATTTTTTTGGTCTTTTGCTTCCGCAAAAAATTGCGTTTTGGGCTGTCAATGCAATCGGTCTTTTGCTTGGAGCTGTGTTTTTGCAGGGGCTGTATCGCCGCTGGGTCAGGCGCAAACTTTCGTTCGATGGCACAATCGCGCCAACTTTTCTCAAAAGTGCAACGCCGTCAAAAATAAAGATATATGTCAAAGCGTGGCTAATAACATTTTTTTCGCTCAAACTTGCTTCGCCCCATGCACACGAACTTAAGATGCAATATTTTGCTTCGCTAACAAAAATAAATGGCCGAAATTTGATTTTCAAAGGCACAAAGGGAGAGATTTACAAATTTTGGTGGAAGGACCTTGTTTTATGTTTTTTGACACTTGGCATATTTGTTCCTTTTTTGCATTACAAAATCTACAAATGGCGAATTGAAGGCCTTGTGCTTGCAAAATAAAAACGGGCGTTGCCCGTTTTTTGTTAATTATGCGCTCCTTCATCTTCCACGTCATATCCCATTTGTTGCAACAAATAGTCGTGAGGGGTGACGGAGAAAAGTTGTTGATTATAACTAAAATCTGTGTTTTCGGTTTTGATGTTTTGCAGTCTTTGGCTATACACATTGATTTTGTCGTTCTCTTTTTGAAGTTCGTCACTTAACACAGCATAGGCTTTGTCATATTGTTTGTCGTCTTTTATTTTTTCAAGTTTGCGTTCATAAACATCGGCTTTGATTTTTGCAATTTCAATGTTTGTGTTAAGATCTCTGATATTATGATTGTTTGAAGTAAGCCTTTGATTGGTTCTGTCAAGTGCTGCCAGCCTTGTTTGTTCCAGCCATTTTGGAAGGGTGTTTTTTTCAAAATCAATACATTTAAAAATCTCTGCATTTTTTAAGCATTTGTTATAGTTTTCAACAATGTCTTTGATGGAATAAGTGCCGATAGGGGTGTAGTTATAATTGATGTCGAAATCGTGACTAAGCTGATTTTGCAAATCCTTGTTTTCGATAAAGGCTTTTGTTATGTTGAAAGCAAGATCATCTATCGCTTGTCCAAAACTTTTAAAGGCTTGGGGAATGACGATTATTGCTCTTATGTTTGTGTTTGTCAAATCATACATTTTGTGTGCGTTTATGCTGCCGGGTTTATATTCAAGTCCTGGCCTGTCAGCACAAAGTTGCAAAGTTACAAACATTTTTTCGTCATCAGCGGTCTTTAAAATGCCGTGCGATTTCAAAATTTCCAAAGCGCTTTTGATATTGTTTGCTTTAAAGTTGCGAATCCCGCACAGTTGTATGATTTCTTCGGCGCTTGGCAGCGAAAATGTTTTCTTTTCCATTGCAGTTCTCCTTACAGAAAATATTAGCACGTTGCCGTGCTGCTGTCAAGACTCAAAATAAGTGTCGGCCCTTCTCTCGCCGCGCGGAAAGGGGTAAATTTTGGCAAAATTGTGCTTAGGCCATAAAGAACTCAAGTTTTTCAAAAAATGTGCTTAAAAACGCTTGTTTTTGTTTATATAATTATATATAATATATATGTAATATATATAAGGGGTTAAACATGGAAGATTTCACATCTGAAGAACAAGAACTTTCAAAATCTGTCAAATATGATGCAAGCGACATTCAAGTGCTTGAAGGCCTTGACCCAGTCAGAAAAAGGCCGGGCATGTATATTGGCTCAACTGACGAGCATGGCCTTCATCACCTTGTGACCGAAGTTGTTGACAACTCGATTGACGAAGCACTTGCCGGATATTGCACCGAGATCAGCGTCACAATCAATGAAGATGGCTCTTGCTCGGTTGCCGACAATGGTCGTGGAATTCCAACAGGCATAATTGAAAAGGAAGGCAAAAGTGCTGTTGAAGTTGTTTTGACAAAGCTTCATGCTGGCGGAAAGTTTGGCGGTGAAGGCTACAAGATTTCTGGCGGACTTCACGGCGTGGGCGTAAGCTGCGTGAATGCACTCTCTTCAAAAATGGTTGCCGAAGTTTATCAAAACGGGCTTTATCACATCATTGAATTTGAACGTGGCAAAGCACTTTATCCGCTCAAGATTGTTGGCAAAACAGAAAAACGTGGAACAACAATCACATTTTGGCCAGACGATGAAATTTTTGAAACAACAGTTTTCAATTATGACACAATGAAAAATCGCTTCCGCGAAATAGCTTTCTTAAACAAAGGGCTTGTGATTTCGCTTGAAGACAAGCGTGAAGGCCGCGAAAGAAAGGAAGTGTTTGAGTTTAAAGGCGGAATTGTTGAGTTTGTTGACTTTTTAAACAAAAATCGCGAAACACTTTTCCCAAATCCAATATATTTCAACAAGTTCAATCGTAATGCAAATGGCGAAATTGAAAATGAAATTGAGGTTTGCTTCCAGTTTAATGATTCTTACAACGAAATCATAAACGCCTATGCAAACAATATTAACACTGAAGAAGGCGGAACGCATCTTGACGGCTTTAAGAACGGACTTACAAAGGTTATAAATGATTATGCTGTCAAAAACAAAATAATCAAGGAAAGCGAAAAACTTTCGGGCGAAGATTGCCGCGAAGGAATAACCGCTGTTATCAGCGTAAAACTCAAAAATCCGCAATTTGAAGGGCAGACCAAAACAAAACTTGGCAACAGCGAAATGAGAACAATTGTTTACAAAGCCATGGTTGACAGTTTTGGTGACTTTTTGGAAGAACACCCTGTTGAAGCAAAAAATTTGATTATGAAATCAATCAATGCTCAAAGGGCGCGTGATGCTGCACGAAATGCGCGAGAACTCACTCGAAGAAAAAGCGTTCTTGAAAACACAACTCTTCCTGGAAAGCTTGCCGATTGCACAGAGAGAAACGCCGAACATTGCGAGATTTATATTGTCGAAGGAGATTCTGCGGGCGGCAGTGCAAAACAGGGCAGAGATAGGCGTTTCCAAGCGATTTTGCCACTTCGCGGAAAGATTTTGAACGTTGAAAAAGCAAGGCTTCACAAAATTTTGGAAAATGCTGAAATCAAAAACATGATAACAGCTTTTGGTGCTGGAATTGGAAACGAGTTTGACGAAAGCAAACTTCGATATCACAAAATCATATCCATGACCGATGCCGACGTTGACGGAGCACATATTCGAATACTATTTTTGACGTTCTTGTTTAGATACATGCGTCCACTTCTTGAAAGAGGATATGTGTATTCAGCAAAGCCGCCTCTATACAAGGTTGCTCGTGGCAAAGATGAAAAATATTTTTACTCTGATGAAGAACTAAATGAAGAGCTTGAAAAAAATGGCAGAAAAGGCACAACAATTCAGCGTTACAAAGGTCTTGGTGAAATGAACCCTGAGCAGCTTTGGGAAACAACCATGAATCCTGAAAAGCGAACGCTCATTCAAATCACAATGGAAGACGCGATTGAAGCCGACAAAATGTTCAATCAACTCATGGGCGAAGATCCGGAGCTAAGACGACAATTCATTGAAGAAAATGCAACTCTTGTTACAGACCTTGACATTTAAAAAGATTTTTGAAAAAGGGAAAAGATATGAAAGAAGAAAAAAAATCATTGCCTGAACTTTTGCAAAACACAAAAATTGAAAAAGTTGATGCTGTGGGAGAGCTAAAGCGCTCGTTCATTTCTTACGCTATGGCGGTCAATGTTTCGCGTGCGATTCCGGATGTTAGAGATGGATTAAAGCCCGTTCATAGACGAATTTTATATGCGATGGGCGAACTTGGAAACACATTTGACAAGCCATTTAAAAAGTGTGCAAGAATTGTCGGTGAAGTGCTTGGAAAATATCACCCACACGGTGACAGCAGCGTGTATGATGCTCTTGTAAGGCTTGCACAAGACTTTTCGATCAGGTGCCCACTTATCGATGGCCACGGAAACTTTGGATCTGTTGACGGCGACCCACCAGCCGCTATGCGTTATACAGAGGCAAGGCTTTCAAAAATCGCTTCACTCATGCTTGAAGATATTGACAAGGACACAGTGCCATTTTATCCAAACTTTGACGAAACACTTATGCAGCCAACAGTTTTGCCAGCAAAGTTTCCAAATCTTCTTGTCAATGGAGCTGATGGAATTGCTGTTGGAATGGCAACAAACATTCCACCTCACAACCTTGGCGAAGTTATCAATGGCGTGCAGGCACTCATCGACAATCCGGATATAGACATTGATGAACTTATCAAAATAATTCCAGCGCCTGATTATCCAACCGGTGGCATAATCATGGGCAGAGCGGCTGTCAAACACGCTTATCGAACTGGAAAGGGTGGAATTGTTTTGCGCGGCAGGGCAGAAATTGAAGAGCTTGCAAGTGGAAAACAACGAATTGTCATCACCGAGCTTCCATATCAGGTC
>CANQRE010000010.1 GCA_947626175.1 uncultured Clostridia bacterium | reverse complement strand
CTTTTCCGCCCGTTCGAGTCCTGCCAAATCCTAACTCTACGTTTTTGGTGCTCCCGTCAGGACTCGAACCCGAACAAATGGTTCCGAAGACCATTGTGCTATCCATTACACCACGAGAGCAAAAGTTTTATTACGAGCAGGTTGTGCCTGCAACCAAAATGCACAGCAATAGTATGCCACAATCTTTTGACTTTGTCAAAGCAAAAGATTAAAATTGTCAACAAAAATCTTCAAAATTGCCAATAATGTTTTTATTTTGTAAAAAAATGTGGTATTATAATTTAATAATGGAGGAAGTTATGAAAAATCGCAGCTTTCTGTTTAATATGATTTTTTGGATGATTGTTTGTGGCATTATTGGATATGCTGCAGGAATTGGCGTGGTTGTTATGATCAACAGTGGCTGGACAATCCAAGCGCTCACTGACAACATAACTCTCATTATGCTTGGATGCGGCGGCATTGTTGGATTTGCAATTGCACTTTATATCAAGTTTTTCAAAAAAGGCAACAAGCCAAAAACAAAAACTGGAAAAACTGCAGCAGGTGATGAGTTCCAACTTCACTTTGACTCAGGGTTTATGACCAGAGAAAAAATTTTGAACGACCGAAAACTTATCAACGAAACTTGGCAATCGCTTCCATCTCTCAAGCACACAGGCTCGCTTTGCAGAACTGAAAAAAATGGTCAGCGTCTTGAAATCACGATGAAGGATGAATATCATGCTTTGATCATAGGAACAACCGGAACTGGTAAAACAACAATGATCATTGACCCAGCAATTCGAATTTATGCCCACAGCGGCGAAAAGCCATCACTTGTGATCACCGACCCAAAAGGCGAACTTTATGCCCGTCACGCAAGGGCGCTTATGGAAGAAGGATATGACGTTCAAATCTATGACCTTGACAATCCATATTCGTCATCTCGCTGGAATCCTATGGAAAGGGGATTCACGCTTTATCAAAGAGCGATGAACATTTATAAGGAAGCCAAAAAATATTCTGGCTGCACCCCAGCTCAAGCCGGAAAAGACACTTTGGATGGTGTTAGTTATGGCGATGTTTGGTATGAATTTGAAAATCTTGCATTCCCTGACGAAGAGAGTTTGAACAAGCAGCTTGCTGCAAAAAAGCAACAACTCATCAACGACGCATTTTTTGATATTCGTGGAATTGCTTCTGCAATTTGCCCAGTCAACACAGGTGGCGACAACGCCATGTGGGATCAAGGTGCACAGGACTTTTTGTATGCAATCATGATTGCAATGCTTGAGGACTCGGTCGACCCAAGACTTGGACAAAACAGGTTAAGAAAAGATCAATTCAACTTTTACAATTTGTATAAAATTGTGAACAAACGTGATGTTGACCCAGACAACTCATTCGTCACATTGCGAAGATATTGCTCGGGCAGGGCAAAAACATCTGATGTTTTGCCAATCACTTCGGCAATTATCAACTCAGCTCCTGCAACAACAAAATCATACCTAAGCGTTCTGGGCAGTAAAATTAACAAACTTATGAGCGATATGGGAATTTGTTATGCAACAAGCGGCACCGACATTGATTTTAACAAATTTATTGAAAAGCCAACGGCATTCTTCATCAAAATTCCTGATCACAAACCTGAGCGTCATCCGCTTGCAACAATTTGCATCAGCCAGCTGTATAGAACGCTGATTGACCTTGCAAGCAAGTTTCCAGATCTCAAACTTCCAAGGCACGTTTATTTCCTTATGGACGAATTTGGTAACCTTCCAGTTATTGAAGGATTTGGTTCAATGATCACGGTTGCAAGATCAAGAAACGTTTTGTTCAATATCGTTTTGCAATCATTCACACAGCTTGACACAAAATATGGCCATGAAACAGCCGAAACATTGAAAGGAAACTTTAACATTCAAATTTTCCTTGGATCGGAAGATGCTGCAACAAGAGAAGCCTTTTCAAAAAGCTGCGGTGAAGTTCAACTCACAACTGAAGAAGAACAGGTCACAAAAAACGAAGGCAAGGATTCATCCTCAACTTCCAAATCCACAAACGTTCAGCGAACTGTCAAGGCACTTGTTGAGCCTTATGAGCTTTCAGTTTTGGAATTTGGAACTGCAATTGTAAAAATTTTCCGTTACAATCCAATGAAGGTTCATTTGGTTTCAGCTTACAACACTCCACAATTTGCAAAGTATCCACCAATTCCTGAGCCAAAAACAACAAGGTCGCTCAATGAAGAGCAAGTGTTCTATGACATTGAAAAACGCAACAGTTTGATTATGAACGCAGCCCCAAGACCATTTTAAAAAACAGCCATCACGGCTGTTTTTTTCACACTTTTTTGCCATTTTTCATATCAAAGGCAGAGGTGAAAAATGGAATATAATGATTTTGCTTGTATGTCGCCAGATGAATATGAAAATCTTGCAAAGGCCTATTCAAATTCTCTTAAGGAAAAAGGTTTTGTTTTTGTCAGGCTTGACACAGAAGCCACAAATGTTTTGGTTGACGAAGTGTTTGACCTTTTGTTCAAGCTAAGGGCAATTTATCGAAGCCTTGGCAATTTTATGGGTGCAAACAAATTTTATGAGCTTAATGAAGAGCAAATTGATGTCATGCGCAATTTGTTTAGTTACAAACAAAATCGTGGATTTAGAATAACATGGAACAAAACCAAAGCGTTTGTTGGCTCGATAAGTTTGGAAAGCAGGTTGCTGATCAAAATGTTTTTGCTTGCGCAAAAATCAGACGAATATGAAAAACTTGTGGGGCTTTGCTTTCAAAGGCTAAGAATGAGCGCTGACCTATATGAAATAGGTGATGTGATGAGTGTTGACTTAAATCAAAAAAACTGACCAATGGCCAGTTTTTTGTTTATGAAAGCAAAAAGTTCATAACTTTTGGAAGGGCATTGTCCAGTGCTTTTCGATATTGCCTAAGCCTTTCAGGGGTGTAAGCAACGGCAACTTTGTTTTGAGTTTCAACAAGTTTTTTGGCTGTTATTTGCATTTCATCCACAATGCCTTCGCAAAGCAAATTTCCTAGGATAGACAAATAATTGTCTTCATCGATGTCATTTCTGTTCAAAATTTTTGGCAATTGTTCGTTGTCAACAATTTCTTCAAAAGCGTAATTTAAAAAGAATTGGAGCTTTTCAATTGCAAATTCATTTCCATTTGCTCCCGCCAAAATTGCCCATTGCATGTATAGGTCATAGTTTTGAGGGATTAGGCCGTCAACGCCGTCTTTGTAATAATAACTCATAACGTCTTGAGCAATGCAGTTTCCTTCCATTGCAATTGCGCCAACTTCAGCAAACATATCCATAAAGGATTTTCTATATTGCTTTGGATTGTCCTTGCAGTCATTCATAACAGATCTCAATTCTGTAAATCCTTCAAAAGCATCTTTTTTTGAAATAAAGCGTTCTCGTTCCATTTGCCACCTCTAGCAAAAGTATAACATATTTATTTGGATTTTGAAACTTTTTTAGTGGCATTTTTTGTTTTGACATTGCTTTTTGGATTTTTTGCGATTTCATCTTGCTGCTTTGCTCGTTCATATGCTGCCGCCAGTTCAAATTCAAATATTGGCAGGGCAACCGTTACAAAAACAACAATTGTTGGAATCATAATCAAAATCATCGTCACAAACCAAGGAACTTTCAGCCATATTGAAAGCAAAAAATAAATTCCCACGCCAAACGAAGCAGCCAAACAAACAATTGCAATCATTGCCATGACGATAAGAAAAATTTCAAAGCGCTTGCCAAAGGTCAATGCTTTTGATTTTGCCAAGATTTGCCTTATGGAAAGATCTTTTTCATCAAAAAATATAAATCCCGCAAAGGCACAATTGAGAGCGTAAATTATTCCTGGAACAATCAGCAACAGCCCCCAAAGCATTATGCCAGCCATGACAACCAGCTTCATGCAAACAATTTTTAAAAAATATTTTGGATGAAAGAATATGCTTTCAAAATTTGGCTGATTTAGCCGTGTGCTTTCAAGTGCAAAGCCATAAACGCCAATTTGCACATATGCAAAAACCAAAAAAGCAAACGCCAACGACAAAAATGGCGTAAAAAATCCGAGCATAACGCAAAAAAGTGCAACAATATTGACAACAATAAGGTCAAACCATTTTCCTTTGCAATTTATTTTCATTTCTGCCGGAATTATTTTTTCAACGTTTTTCATAACTTCCATAAAAAAACCCCTAAACTTAAAATGAATTAAATAGGGGCTTTTTATTCAAAAAACTTGGCTTTTGAAGAATTATATTTTCTTTTCAAAAATAAATGTTGCTTCAATATTTTTCAGCCTGCGAACAAAAGGTCTTAAAACAGCTTCGTCATAATTTTTTATTGCAAATTTCACAACAGTGTTGTTTTGGCTTTCAACAAAAGGCAAGGAAAGCGTGTTTGCTCGCAAAATGTCATCAATTGTTTGTGGCGGCGTTGCTTCGATATACAAAAATGGAGTGAATCCAAGTTTTATTATTGCATTTGAAAAGGTGTGTGTGCAAAGAATTTTGAAAGTTTTAAAGCCTTTTGGCTTTACTGATTGCACAAGAGCGGCCATAAGCTGTTTTGCAATGCCTGTTTTTCGATGTGCTTCATCAACCGCAAGGACTGGAAGCATAAGATTTTTTGGAAAACCTTCCTGTGGATGAGCAATAATGCAGCCAACAATTTCGCCATTTAACTCTGCAAAAAATTGAAGTTTTGTTTTTTTGGAAATGTTTTCAACCATAATTTCATGTGTTTCATGAAAAGATGTGAAATGTGCAATTTCATTTTGTGAAATATTGAGCAAAATTCTCTTAAAGAAAGCAAAGCATTGCCTTACTTCGTTTATCGAATGAATAGGTTTAATTTTTAACTGATTTGCTCTCATAGCCTTATTATAACAAAACATGTCGATTTTTCAAAATGAAATTCACTCTTAAAGGACAAATCACATAATATGCTTTTGTGGAGGAAGTGTATGTGTGGCATTGTTGGGGTGATAGAAAAAGAAAATGCAACTGAAAAAGTGTTGCAAGGGCTTGAAAAGCTGCAATATCGCGGATACGATTCAGCGGGAATATGTTTTAAAAGCGAAGAAAAGCTAAATGTGATAAAGTCGCTTGGAACGATTGATTTTCTTCGCGAAAAAGTGCCCAAAAACAAATCAAACGTTGCAATTGGTCACACAAGATGGGCAACACATGGCAAAGTATGCGAAACAAATGCACATCCAATTTTGAGTGAAAACAAAAATTGGGCGGTTGTTCACAATGGCATAATTGAAAATTACAAATATATTTGCGATGACTTGCAAGAAAAAGGAGTTCATTTTTCCACGCAAACTGACACCGAAACGATAAGTGCACTTCTTGGCCAAAACAATTTTTTAAATCCGATAAAAAACATTGCTTTTTTAATGCAGCAAATCAAAGGAAGTTATGCTTTTTGTGCTGTTAAAAATGATGACAAGCAGCAAATTTTTGCCGCAAAAAACAAAAGTCCGTTATATGTGTTTTGCTCGCCCTACATAAGCATGCTTGCAAGCGATCCAATTTGCTTTCCCAAAGGCGAATATTTTAAAATGGAAGACGGCGAAATTTGCAAACTTCAAATTGGAAAAGTCGAATTTTTTGATTGTAAATGCCAACAAATAAAAAAGCAGCCCAATTTGGAACAGCAATTTGACGCTGCTGAGGACATTGGACAGTTTGACCATTATATGTTAAAGGAAATCTATCAAACTTCGCCGGCGCTAAGACGGCTTGCAATAAATTTTTTAAATTTGGATTTAAGCGCGCTAAAAAAACTTTCGTTTGACAAAGTCAAGCTTGTGGGCTGCGGATCGGCATATCACTCATGTATGATAGGGTGTGAATATTTCAAAAAAGTTTTAAAAGTGGACAGCGAAGCATTGCAAGCAAGTGAATTTAGATATGGCAGCACCTTGCTAACAAAAAAAACATTGTGCATTTTTGTCAGTCAAAGCGGCGAAACTGCCGACACGATTGCTGCCGCTGAATTTGCAAGCAAAAAAACAAAAAATATTGTTGTTTTAACAAATGTTTTGCATTCAACTCTTGCAAAACTTGGGAAAATAATTTTGCCCATAAGTGCAGGGGTGGAAATGGCAGTGGCGTCAACAAAAGCCTATTCATGCCAAGTTGCGGCGCTATATCTGCTTGTCATGACACTAAAAAGCGAAAAAATGTTTTACAAAGCCGTAAGCGATGTGTTTTTGCTGTCAAAAAAGCTGGACAAATTTTACATAAACATGGCAGAGTTTGCCCAAGAAATTTCTTTTGCGCAAAGTGTGTTTTTTATCGGAAAAGGCCTTGATTATGTGACCGCAATGGAAGGAGCGTTAAAGCTGAAAGAAATTTCTTACATTAACTGCAACGCATATCCCGCAGGGGAATTAAAACATGGAATTTTGACACTTATTGAAAAGGATGTTCCGTTGATTGTTGTTGCAACTCAGCCAAAGATATATGAAAAAACAATGAATAGCGCCCTGGAAGCAAAAAGCCGCGGAGCCAAGTTGTTTTTGATTTCGGCATCTCCGCCAAAAGCATTTGAGCTGGAAGATTTTGAAATGTGCCTAAGCCTTCCAAAATGTCCGCCGCTTTTAAGGCCAATTTTAGCAATTTTGCCTTTGCAAAAGCTGAGTTATCTTGTAAGCATTCAGCGGGGAAACAACCCAGATATGCCTCGAAATTTGGCAAAATCGGTGACTGTCGAATAAGTTCTAAAAATGTTAAAAAATTTCGATTTTGCTATTGCTTTTTTGTGGCGTTTATGATAGAATAAAACCACGTAACACAAAAGGAGAAAAACATGAAAGAATACTTTGACTTTGACTCAGAAGCAGAAGAAAATTTTGGGGTGACAAACAACCCACCTAAAAGGAAAAGATACACTGACCGACAAATCAGAGCACGTGGCGGAGCAAAAAATCCAAAACCTGTCACAAAGCAAAACAATTGGTGGGAAGAAAAAGGGGTTGCAAAAATTGTGACAAAAAAGCGTGATCGCCAATATGCAGCAAAAACAAACCTTCAAGAAATTGAAAATGAAGGCTGGACCAATCCGGATTTTTATCCAATCATTGATTCAGTTGAAGACGATGGCAGTGTTAAAGAACAAAGCGTTGTTGAAGGAAACTAATCAACAATATATATAAAAAAGCATATAAAAAGTCATGAGAAATTATTTTGTTGTTTCTGATGACTTTTTTTATATCATTTCAAGCGTTGTGAAAAAAGTTAAATGTTTTAGGCAAATTTCTTCAGGATGGACCAATTTTGTTTTTGAAGTCAAAACAAGAAAAAAGAAATATATTTTTCGATTTCCACGCAATCAGTTTTGGGCAAAAGCAATTGAAAAGGAATGCGCTGTCACTTTGAAACTTTGTGAAAAAAATCTTGGAGTTCAAACGCCAAATTTGCAGCTAAGATATTTTGAAAACAAGCCTTTTTCTTTTCATGAAATGATCAGCGGAAAACCTTTGTCAAAATGCCATTTGACAAAACGACAAAAGCAAAAATTGGCGGGGCAGATTTGTTTGTATTTAAAAAATCTTCAACAGCAAAAAATCAATTTGCCGCTTTCTTTGACATCGCAATTTTTGAAAGAGCTGTCTTTTGTCAGCGGAGATGATTATGACCTAAGCAAGCATTCAGCCCTTGAACAACTTGAACAAACCGAGCTTGTGCTTTGCCACGGTGATTTTAACAGCGGAAATATTATTGTCAAGCATAAAAAACTTAAAGGGGTGATTGATTATTCCTTTGCAAGTTATTCAAGTGGCTATGTGGATTTGGCAAGGCTTGTCAGCCGATTGGACAAAAGTTATGAGCCGATTTTAATAAAAGAATTTGAAAAATGTTTTGACAAAAAAATTGAAGAAACTATCTTTGATCAGCTTGTTGAAGTGTGGAAATATGTTGATTTTAAATATATTTGCCATATAAAAAATTGTCATCCTGAAATTTCTTTGTCAAAAAATTGATTTTTGCTTTTAAAAGCAAATCCTCGTCAATAACGGGAAGAAAAATGATTTTTAAATATTTTTTAAAAGATTTTAAGCATTTTTTTATTTTTCCGCAATAAATTGGCTGCAAACAAAAAACTGACCAAACAATGCAAGTGCAATTTGCATGGCGAGCAAGATATTTTATTGATTTTTTCATTGTAAAATAAAAATATTTTTCTGAACTTAAGTTTGTTTTTCTTTTTTGTTGTTTTTCGCGCTTTAAAATAAATGTTGATGAAAAAAGTTTGTTTAGGCTGGTTATTTGAAAAATTTGAGTGTAAGCACGCTTTTTTGTTTCAAATAGCACATATTTTTCAAATTTTTTGTCCAATAATGCAATTTCAAGGATGATATCCAAATTTGCGTCAAACGCCATTTTTAACACCCACAACAAAACTTTTAATGCAAATCCATTGCTTTTTTCTCGAAAAAAAGCATCTTGTTTGCTTGCGCCGTCAAAACATGTGGCATAATTTCTCACCGCAATGTGCATGGGTTTTATGTTTGTTTTTTCAAGTGCAACTTTTGTTGCATAAAAAAGTTGCGAGGTTTTTCCGCTTCCACTTTGCCCCGTGAGCCGAAATAATATTTTGTTTTTGCTGCACCCTTTGCTTTGGACTGAAAAAATCTTTTTTGCACATGAAAAAACATATTCATCGGAGCTTATGTCCTTCCAAATTGAATCTTTGGCAAAATTGTAAGCATCAAAAAAAAGTTCCATCCTTTTTATCTATTCGGGATGGAAGCTTTTTGTCAATATTTGCTAAATTGTGAATTGTAAAGGTTGTAATAAAATCCTTTTTTTGCCAAGAGTTCTGTGTGCGAACCTTGTTCAATGATGTTTCCTTTGTTCATAACCAAGATCACATCGGAAGAGGTGATGGTTGAAAGCCTGTGAGCAACAACAAAACTTGTTTTGTTTTGCATCATTTTGTTGAATGCGGATTGAATTGCAAGTTCAGTTCGAGTGTCAATGTTGCTGGTTGCTTCGTCAAGGATAAGCATTGGAGGTTTGACAAGCATAAGTCTTGCAATGCACAAAAGCTGTTTTTGGCCTTGCGACAAATTGTCGCCGTTTTCATTGATTATTGTGTCATATCCATCTGGCATTGTTTGAATAAAGAAGTCGGCGCCGGCGGTTCGTGCTGCTTTTCGAATTTCCTCATCGGTTGCGTCTGGCTTGCCATAGGCAATGTTGTCGCGGATGGAAGCGCTAAACAGCCAAGTTTCCTGCAAAACCATTCCAAATTGATTTCGCAAGCTTTGCCGAGTAACTTTTCGAATGTCATGCCCGGACACTTCAATTTTGCCTTTGTCAACGTCATAAAATCTCATCAAAAGATTTATGAGTGTGCTTTTGCCACAGCCAGTTGGTCCAACAATTGCAATTTTTTGACCCTTTGTAACGGCAAGGTTAAGGTTTGTTATAAGTTTTTTGTTTGCGTGTAAGAAAATTCAACATTTTTGAGATTGATGTTGCCTGTGCATCGCTTGATTTCAGGCATTCCAAAATCACTGACTTCATCTTTGATATCCAAAATAGAGAAAACTCTTCCGGCAGAAGCAAATGCGGCTTGAATATCGGCAAACACATCAGTTATTTCATTAAATGGCCTAGTGTAGCGGTTTGCATAGGACAAAAGTGTTGAAATATTTCCAATGGTCATTGCACCTTTAAGGGCAAACAAGCAGCCCATGATTGCAACGATGGCATACAAAATTCCGTTTATAAATCTTGAAATTGGGCCGCTGAGAGTTGAATAAAATGTGGCTTTTCTGTTGACTTCACGCATGCGAGTGTTGATGTCATCAAACTTTTGAATGGAATCGTCTTCATATTCAAACGCCTTAACAATTTTTTGATTTCCAAGCATTTCAACAAGCGTTCCTGAAAGATCGCCCAGTTCTTTTGCTTGTTGCTTGAAAAGTTTGTGAGTGCGTTTTGCAATAAATCCTGCAATTATCACAGTCACAGGGGTGATGCACACAATTGCAATGGCGATTGGAATGTTTATGCGGAACATAAAGACAACGGTCATTGCGATTGTTGAAATTCCATCAAAAAATGTGGTAAGCCCCAATATAAATCCGTCAGTTATTTGGTCAACATCGTTGATCATTCTGCTTTGAATGTCACCGTGGCTGGCTCCATCAATAAATTTCAAAGGAACATGATTGAGCTTGTTGAAAATGTCGTCATGCATCGATTGTTCAATGCGATATGACAAATCGTTTGCGGTTTTGGTTGTCAGCCATTTCAAAATTGAAAATGCAACAATGCACACGCCCAGCGCAATCAAATATTTTCCAATCATGTCAAAGGCAACATCGTTTGGCCCGACAATGTAATCGATTGCGTTTCCAATAATCAGTGGAGTTGCAATTTCAAAAATTGAGTTGATCAGTCCAAAAAAGATTGAAAGGGCAAGCAGCCACCAGTGTTTTTTTGCATAATGCAAAACTCTGCCAACAACTTTCAGCTTTTTAGGCTTTTTAACGCCGGCAAGTCGTTCAATTTTTTTGCCGCCTTTGTCAAGGATGATGCCAGTGTCAGCGGGCTTTTGAATTTTGTCGTCACCGGACTGGCTTAAAATATCTTGCTGCAAAAGAGAAGATGGCACAGCCGAAGGAACGCTGACATCTTTCAAAGGTTGCGCTTTTTCAGGGTTGTTAAAGCTTGGCTTAGGAAGTGCGGCAATTGCGCGTTGAAGTTTCCTAAACTCCTTTTCTTCTTTGCTTAGCCCTTTTTTGTTTGGCACTTTTTCTTCTCCTTTCATTTTGTTTGAGAACTGTAAATTTCGTTATAAACAGGGCAGTTTTTCAATAGGTCTGCATGTTTTCCAATGCCAACAACATTGCCTTCTTCCATAACAACAATTTTGTCGGCGTTTTTCACAGTGTTTGCCCTTTGTGAAACAATGATAATTGTTCCGTGAACATATTGCTTGATTGCTTTTCGAAGAGCGGCATCGGTTGCAAAATCAAGGGCAGAAGCGCTGTCATCCAATATGAGTATTTCAGGATTTCCAACAAGCGCTCTTGCAATTGTAAGGCGTTGACGCTGCCCGCCGGAAAAGTTTTTTCCCCCGGCTTGAACTTTGAAGTCATATTTTCCTTCAAGTTCGTTCACAAATTCTTCGCTTTGTGAAATTTTAACAGCACGGGCAATTTCTTCCAAAGTTGCATCTTTTTTTCGCCATCGCAAGTTTTCTTTAAGCGTGCCCTTAAACAAAACAGCTTTTTGTGGCACAATGCCGATTTTGGATCTAAGGTCGTGGAAACTGAAACTTTTGACATCAATTCCGTCAATGAACACGTTGCCGAGCGTTGCGTCATAAAAACGTGGAATAAGGTTAATAATGCTGCTTTTTCCGCTGCCTGTTCCGCCAATAATTCCAATTGTTTCGCCCGGCATAATTTTCAGCGACAAGTTTTTCACGGCGTATTTTGCGTTTTCGCCATAAGAAAATGAAACGTTTTTGAATTCGATTTTTGGAGTGTCTTTTGCAACCTTAAGCTCCATATGTTCGTGATTTGTTTCAATCACGCTTGGTTTTGTGTCAAAAATTTGATTTATGCGTTTTGCGCAGTTTTGCGCTTTGATAAATGAAATAATTATGTTTGCAATGGAAACGAGTGCTGTTCCAAGTTGAGTGAGATAGTTGACGAATGCAATAAGTTGCCCTTGCGTTAAGCCGCCAATGTTAACCTGCACGCCGCCAAACCAAATCACGGCAATAATTGCAAAGTTGATGATCGTGCTTGTCATAGGGGTGAGCGCAGCTGAAATATTTGTCACTTTTGAAGCGGATTTGCGCAGCCTCAGGGAAGCAACTTCAAAACGGCTTTCTTCATAGTCTTGTTTGTTAAAGGCGCGAACAACCCTTGTGCCTTGCAAGTTTTCACGGGTTATTTCGGAAACCTTGTCCAGATTTTTTTGAGTTTTGTCATACAAAGGCTCGGTGAGCTTGAAAACAACAAAAACAACAGCCAAAACAAGTGGAGCCACAACAAGGAAGATGAGCGAAAGTTTTATGTCAATGATCATTGCCATCACAAGTGAGCCGATAAGCAAAAATGGCGAGCGCATAACAAGGCGAATAAATTTTGCAATTGCCGATTTGATTACCGTCACATCGTGAGTTATGCGGTTGTTCAAAGTTGCCGTGCCAAACTTGTCAAGCTCGGCATGCGACAATGTGTTGACATGCTCATACAGCCCTTTTCTTATTTCATATGACACGCCGGCGGATGCCCTTGCGGCAAAATGCTGACCAATGATTGAGCAAACAATGCCCACAATGTTAAGGCCAATCACAATTGCGCCATAGATTGCAATAAACTTAACGTCATTGTTTTTGACGCCAATATCAATCATATTTGCAACAAGAAGGGGGATGATGATGTCGGTGACCGTTTCAAAAAACTTGAAAAGGGGAGCAACAATCATATCAACTTTGTAGCCCTTCAAAAATCTAAGGAGCTTTTTCACAATTTAAATTATAACAAATTTCTTATTTTTTAAAAAGTAATATAAAAAGAAAAACAAAGAATAACAAAATTTTTATCAAACAATTTTCAAAAAAACGCACTCCTTTTGAAGGGAAGCACGTTTGTTATTTTGCTCAAATAGCAACAAATTTTTTATAAAAAAAGTTAAAAAAGCTTATTTTTTGCATTTAACAATCAAAAAGTTTGGCTTGTGATATCTTTTTTGGAGTTTTGGAACTTTTGCCATAACAGCTTTTGATGGAACAGGCTCAAGCAATTTTTCTATTTTAAATCCCGCTTCAATCAAAGGATTAAGAGTTTCAGAAAATGTGCGATGAAACATGACCACATTGTCAACCAGCCATTTGACTTTTCGTTTGCCATTTTTTGCATAATCTGACAAATTGTAATGCAAAGCGTTTCCGTTTTCGTCTTCTGTCCAAGTTGGACCATTTATTGGGGCGGTTGACAATGGGTGTTCTTGCGAAAAAACAAAATAACCGCCTTTTTTCAAAATATCATAAACTTGATTTGCAAGTTTTGGAAAGTTTTTTATGTAATGCAAAGTCAGCGAACTGAACACAACATCAAATTTTTCTTTTATAAAGGACAAGTCACTGATGTCGGCGCGCACAAACTCGATGTCAGGATTTTCTTGTTTTGCAACTTGCAGCATTTTTTCGGACAAATCAACGCCCACAACTTTTTTTGCGCCCATTTTTTTGAATAATGTGCAGTGCTCGCCATATCCACAGCCCAAATCCAAAACTTTTAGTCCGTTCAAATTTGGCGACAGCGACAAAATTGCAGGGATTTCTTCAATCGTGTTGGCGTTGTATTTGTCGTTTCGGATTTGCTTGTAGCCATCAAAAAATGTTTGATTATCATAAATGTTTTGCGATTTTTCCATAATCACTCCTTTTTTAGATGTTTTTTAAATTTGATTTGCTGCGTGGAGCAATCCGAGCTTAAGTGCCGTTTTTTTGGTGGATATGTTTTGCAATTTGTTCCATTTCCAAAATAAAATATTAAACCCTAACCGAACTACTTAGAATTTGTTCTTCGCAGAGAGTCGCGGCAAAAACGCCAACGCTATGGCAGGGCTCCCAAAAACTTGCTTAAGTTTTTGGGGGTCTATAGGGGTTCGAATCCTTTTAAATCTTATTACTCACTTAAAGAGATTCTTTCAACTTCCATGTTCTGGCGGAACGACCGTAATGTAAAACGAATACGAAGGCTTACGAATTGTAAACCTTTTTATTAATTCTTGAAAATGGGATATTATTTTATAAATACTTCAATAGGCAACCAATTTTTTCTATCTGCCATGTTTTCAGTCCATTCAGTATTTGATAAGTATAACTGATTACCTACAGCTCTAACAAAACCCCATTTAACATTAGGGTATCTTTTTCCATAATCCTTTAATGCTTCAAACTTATTTTTTGCATATTTGTCGATATTGTTAGAATCATCAGTTGCAGTAACACCACCTTTAGCTTCAATTATCCAAATATCTTTGTTGTTTAACTGAATTATATAATCTGGATAGAAATTTGCTCTATGAAAAGCAGTTCTATAAACCAAACTAAAGAATTCTGCACCTTTATCGCCATTTTTATATACATGCTTAACATCTTGAGAGTTTTCGCACCATTCTTCAAAAACAATTTCAGTATGGCTTCTATTAGGTTGAATTAGGATATTATTGCCATAATCATAAAACACATTTTTGTCCAAAGATTTTGTGCTATCAAACTTTTTATGTTGTTTATAATATTGTTCTTTAGGAATACCCCAATTAGAAGTTAAAATAACTGTTTCTTCTAATTCAGCAATATCTTGAACACTAACATTACTAAATACTTCAGCTAAGCGATTTTTATTATTGACAAGAAAAGCATTATATTCACGCAAAGTCATATCAGTGATAATTTTGTTTTCTTCCTCAAATTTAATCTCTTCTTGAGTAAATATGTTAGTTTGTCTATCTTGTGGACCAAATAAAATCCTTAACGCATTGTTTGAAATATTTTCATCAATTCCAATGGCTCTCGCAATTACTCTTTTTGCATCTCTAATAATAAAACCATCTTCATGATTATTTATTTCATGTTGACCACCAAAAATAGAGTTTAACGATGCAATATCACGAGTTGTCCTAGCAACACCTTCAAAAGCCGATGTTTTTAGTATAGTCCCGAATTCATAACCTTTTGCTTTTGTTAATTCTTTTCGAGTAAAACAGCCATCATGATTTAAGTCGCATTCTTGGAGAAATTTTTTTCTGATAACTTTAACCACAGCCTCTGGATTTATAGCATATCTATCTGATCCGTCAAGACATTCTTTGATAAGTGGTAGGTTAGGAGCATTTAACTTTCTTTTATACAAGTAACTATAAAAAGAGTTTGAAACAGAATTGGTTAGTCCTTCCTTAAATTTGTCGTCAAGTGTGTAAACATAACACCTATCTAGCGTTTCATTATCATAATGATGGCGTTCTGGCATTCTTCTAATTCTTCCAATAGTTTGAATATTAAAAGCTTCCGTTCCGCCTTCACGCAGTTTAACAAGAATTTTTGCTCTAGGACAATCCCAGCCTGTAGCGATTGCTTGTTTGAACAATAGAAACGCATATTGACCATTTAGTTTTTTAATTTCTTCTACATTGTCAGGATGATCTCCGCTAAACCATGAAGCAACAAGCCCAGATTCTTTTGTATAACCTAATTTATCTAACTCTGATTTTACTCGCTCAATCCACTCATCTTGTCCGTTAGGAAATTGAATTAAAACCAATGGGCGAATATAATCAATTCCATGTTTTCTATATTCTTCAATAATTTCTTTTCTCTTTTTATCCGCAAGAGTTATCAACAGCAAGTCATCATCTAAATTGTTATGTTCTTCAATAGCTTTTGACAAGCCTTCATTTATTGAAATACTTGAAGCAATTAAGCCGGCAGATATAACTTCATCATCACTAATAACTTCAGTGTAACTATTTTGCGTTGCCGGTGTGGCTGAAATTCTTAAAACATGTTTTGGGGACATTTCATTTACAAAATAATTTGCTGTTTCTTGATATTTATGCTCTTCATCAATCAACATGAAGATATCAATTCCATTTCTATGACAATCAGCAACTCGTTCCATTAAGTTTTTATGTTCGCCTTCACGAAGAACAGTATTAGAATTTCGATTGATTTTATCCCAATTTATAAAATAAACTTTGCCACGAGGATCTGATTCTCCAATAAAAGAATAAACATCGCCACTTTCAATTCCTGAAATAAAATCCGCAAAACTGTCTTGAGATTGTTTTTGCAAACTTCCAGCACCCGGACATAACCAAAGAAAAACGGTGTTAGGATTTTCATCCAAATAATCATCAATAAATTTACATGCCAAGACAGTTTTGCCAGAGCCTGTTGGCGCAGACAACACCATTTCTTGATTATCTTGACATTTGGTTAATAAATTTTCTTCATGTATTGATTGAAATTCTTGTAATTTTCCCAAAAACATTATTCGTTTGCCTCCTTTAATTCTTCTCCAAAAAATTCTCTTGGTATATATCTAAAGCCTTTTTGCTTTAATAATTTAACTTCGCTGGCATTCAATATAAGATTTTGATTTAGCCAAACATTTTCAATCTTTGAATAATGTTCTGGATTTAAAATATAGTTTTTAACATCGTCTTTGTTTATCAGTAAAACATTCTTAACATTATCTATTTCAATAGCGTTTTGAAGTTCAATCATCTCTTTAATATGCATCATGAGGGCGTTGCTTAATAAATAATCTTCTGGATGGCGTGGTATCCAATCACATTTCAAATATTTGACATTACAAACAAAACCTTGAGACATCGGGATAGAATTACCATTACTATCTTTTACCAAATAATCGCCCTTTAATTTATTACCATTTATATCTACTCCGTTAATTGTGCAATAAGTTCTTGGCCAAGTAACATACTTAGCAATTCCAAGTTCTTCCCACTCTTTATCGCCTTTTTTAAGCCCTCTATATCTCAAGTTCTTTTCTTCATCTATAGAAATCTCATTGTTGGTAACCATAATACATTTCCTAGTTCCATCATCTTCATAATTTAGAAGATTTACGGCGTGTTGGGTGGTGCCAGAGCCAGCAAAAAAATCCAGAATAACAGCATTTTTATTATTTTTACATGCAGAACGGACCGCCTCTAAGACCGCATAAACAGACTTTGGGTAATTAAAGCGACTACCAAGAATCGAATTTAATAATTTTGAGCCATAACTATTGGCATTGTATTCTTTTTTTGTCCAAACAGATTTATAAGTAAAATGTGTTTTATATCTAATAATATCAAAAATTTTTCTTGTTTTGTTAAATTCAACATGCAATTCATCTTTTATAGTCTCTACCGTATTCCTAGCAAAAACCCATTTTTTTTCAATTCCGTTGATATCTATAGGATAAACTGCAATAATACCATCGTCAAGTGAAATATTTGCCCCTTCAGGATGAAAAGAATCATCACAAACATCTCCGAAACCAATTATTTTACCGTCTTTTATATAGATTGGATAAAAACAATTTTTTGCATCAGTTCTTAAATTTTGATTTCCTGAAACATCACGTAGCGGTCGAATATCTGGATCGTCAGTCCTATTTTCAAGAGCCAAGAGTTGGTTATTATTGGGGAAGACAAAATACAAAAATTCATTTGTAATAGCAAAATTCTTACCTTGATTACCATTTGGGTTGTGAACAACAGTAATACAAAATAATTTATATGTTGAAAAAATTTGTTGGAGCAGAAGCCCTAAGGTATTCATCTCATTATCGTCGATTGCAACAATCATTATGCCTGTTTTTGGATTTAATAATCTTTTTGCAATAAGCAACCTAGTTTGCATCATTGAAAGCCACTTACTATGTCTATAGGTATCATTACTATCAACATAATCATTATTATATTTCCAATCTTTAGCACCTGTATTATAAGGTGGATCAATATAAATACAATCAACCTTTCCTCTATGCGTTTTTTCTAACAAATACAAAGCTTGAAGATTATCGCCTTCAATAATAAAGTTCAAAGGCTTGGTTTCATCCTTTATCAAAATTCTTTCTTTATCTTCAACCAAAACAGGAATGTTGTTTTTTAATAATTCGTCAACTTCTTCAGTATGTTCTTCAAAAACAAGCCCATATTTTTTTTCATTCAACGAATCTTCAATCTCGTTAAACATTTTGATGGACTCGTCATCATTATGAATAGATTTCAACGATTCAATGTATTTAAGCATTTTATCTCGTTTTTCTTTTGATATATTAGCCATTTGTTCTCCTTAATTCATTATGATTATATATTAGCACAAAAAAACTTTAATGTTATCCATATTTTGATAAATTTTTAGAATTGAGCAAATTTTGATAATTTAGCAATAAAATGTATCAATTTCTCAAAATCTTCTTTATACCAAAATCTCGGATGAAAAATACCGTGCATGACCTTATTACGACCATTTTCACTATAAGGATCGCTTGTGTATTTAAAATATCTTTTTGCTTGTTCTAAAAGTTTAACATATTCTTTATTACTTTCATTTTCTGAAATTGCCAATTTTAATAATTTCATTCCTATACAATATCCATAAGGTTGTCCATCTTTCATAAATGGTGGTTGCCCATATTCAGAAGTTGTGCTTCTTATAAGCTCTTCTAAATATGTATAAGCAAAAGGAGTCAACACAGAATAAGATTCAGGAAATCTTTGATAAACATCTATAACAACATTCCAATCCGGCGCCCAATTAAAAAAATGAGTGTATTTTAATATTTCTTCAAAATCCTTTTTTATAGCCATAATTTTACCTCAAAATAAGTATAGCACATTTAATGTCCAAAATAATGGATTTCCAAGAAATTTTTTCTAAAAAAATTGATTTGGGAGCATTAGACGACACCTTGTCTTATTAACGAGAGCGTGCTGACGCACGCTGACAAGGTGTCGTTTTACACACAAACCAAACAACTAACCAACTGCAAAAGAAAGGGCTAAAAAGTGGGACTTGGGTAAACCCCGTTGTCCCACTTTTTTAACGCCCATTTTCTATTTGCAGTTTAAGTAAGTTTAGGAAAAGTTTGGGTAAAGTTTAGGAAAATTTAAGTTTTTTTGGGGTTTTGTTTGGGTCAGTTAATTAACTTCTAAATTTAAGCGTGCTATCCTTTTTGTGTTTCAAGGAGATAGCATGAAAGTTATTTTTAACAATGAACTAAATACAAATGTTTTTGATAATTGTTTTTATCAAATCCTTTTGTCTATAATTTTGGAATTAAAAGATACTTGTCTTTCGTCAGCGAAAGTGTAAACAAAACCTCTTTTCAGTCAAGGTTAAAGTGCATTGTTTCACAAACCTTGACTGAAAATTAAAGCAAAGAAAGATATAAACCATTTAACCGCTTTTGTTTCTTTCGCTTGTGTCGAAAGACAAATAAAAAATAAAAGGAGTTAAAAACTATGAAAACAGCAGTAATCTATGCAAGATACAGCAGCGACAACCAAACAGAACAATCTATCGAAGGACAACTTAGAGTATGTGAGCAGTATGCCCAAAATAACGACATACTCATTTTGAACACCTACATTGACCGAGCAATGACCGGCACAAATGACAACAGGCCAGACTTTCAACGAATGATTAAAGATAGCAGTAAAAAGGAATTTGAATTTGTGCTTGTTTACAAAATTGACAGATTTTCAAGGAACAAATATGAAACTGCAAAATACAAAAAAATTTTAAAAGACAACGGTGTAAAACTTTTGTCCGCTATGGAAAATATTCCAGACACGCCAGAAGGCATTATACTAGAAAGTTTGCTTGAAGGAATGGCTGAATATTACTCAGCAGAATTAAGCCAAAAAGTAAAGCGTGGAATGAATGAAACAAGACTGAAAGGCAACTTTACAGGTGGGACAATAATCTATGGCTATAAAGTGGAAAATCACAAAGTGTTAATCAACGAAGAGCAAGCAGAGGTTGTGAGATATATTTACAAACAATATGCTCTTGGAACTTATGTTAAAGACATTATCGACTATCTTACATCACATCAAATTTTTAATCATGGCAAACCATTCGCAAGAAACACAATTTACAACATACTCAAAAACGAAAAGTATTTTGGAATATACAGGTATCATGACGAAGTGTTTGATAACATCTATCCACAAATCGTCAATAGCGATATTTACAACAAAGTTAGAGAGAAAATTAAACTAAACAAATATGGAAAACGCAGCACTGAACTTGTATATCTACTTAGACACAAACTCACTTGTGGCTATTGTGGAATGCCAATAAGTGCCGAATGTGGAACTGCCAAAAATGGAACAAAGAAACATTATTACAAGTGCTTAGGAAGAAAACGAAACAATGGTTGTCAAAAATCAATGGTTAGAAAAGAATTGTTTGAGAATTTTATACTTGATTCAGTTTTAGAAATCTTAAAAAGCCCAAAGTATGTTAATGAAATTGTAAACTCACTATATGGCCTGCAACAAGATAACAACAACTCGATTTTAACAAACTTAATAAAGGAGCAAAAACGAACTGAAATTACACTTAACAATATTATGAATGCAGTCGAACAGGGAGTGGTTAATAACACAACAAACAAACGAATGAAAGAATTGGAAAGTAAACTGGAAGAGTTAGAGAAACAAATCTTAATTGAAAAGAGCAAAAACTCAGTAAAACTTACAAAGGAAGAGATTCAACAATATTACATTGAAGCACTAAAACTTGAACCAAAACTTTTGATTGACTATCTAATTAAAAATATTAAAGTTTTTGATGACAAGGTCGAAATCACATTCAACAATCCAATAAAAACAAGTCCTGACGACAATCAGGGCTTATTTTTGTTTACAAGACTAAAACAAATGCCAAAATTAATTCAAAATGTAAACACTCCAAGAATGGTCGACATACAAATTGACTACTTTGTCTAACGTGGCTAATTTATTCCATGGTGAACTTGACAAGAGGACTCCGAAATGGAGTTCTCTCCGCAATTAAGACAAAGAAACAAGCATTATGCTTTTGTTTCTTTGCCTTTTTGAGATTATGTTACCATTCCACCTCTTGTCAAGCACCTTTCACGGCATAAAGTTAGCCACTAAAAAAAGAACCTAATAGGTTCTTTTTAAAAGTATCAATCTTGCAAAAATTTCAATGTAGCAATGAAATTTGCAGGAAGAATTTGTTTTATATAATTTTTGACTCTCATTTTATTTTCGGGTGAAAGTTTATCAAAAGCTTCATTTAAATCATGACAAGCTTCAGAACAAACTTTGGAAAATTTCAAAACAAATTCCTGATACTCTTTTTCAAGTTCTTCGCAATTCATTTTAACTCCTTTTAAAAAGGAGAAAAGTAGCTTATACATAGAAGGCGATGCTTTGGCGGAACGATATTATTATAGGTTATTTGGTGTTACTTGTCAACAAAAAAACAAACCTAAACCAAACTTTTTGGGGTTCGATTTAGGTTTTGATTGGCGGAGACGGTGGGATTCGAACCCACGTGCCCGGGTTAGCGGACAACTTGATTTCGAGTCAAGCTCGGTGCGACCACTTCGATACGTCTCCACAAAGTGCGATTTTAGTCTACCACCTTTCAAAAAAATGTGCAAGTGTTTGAAAAGAGTTTGTCAAATGATTTTGCCGCCAAGCCGCCCAAAATGAAAAATCCACTGAAAATATAAGAAAAAGGGGCTGGAAGAGAGAGGAAGGTAAGGAAGGAAGGGTCTAAGGGCCCGCAGAATGGAGGTTTCTTATAATGAAATGGAATTTGTTGAGCGCTTTTTCACAATTGGCAGGTTGGGCAGATGAGTTTAAAGATTATGATGATTTTGATTGGGTTGTAACGCTTTTTGACTATTTGTCACCAATCCTATATGCTTTAATGGCACTTACTGCTGCAGCCGGCATGATTTACGCAATTGTTCTTGGT